>JAHBXT010000004.1:600000-839097 GCA_019636385.1 Pirellulaceae bacterium
GCTGACTACATTGGCCCAGCGCGATGGATTCTTTCTTAGACGCGGCCAGGATGTCTATCCGCTGGACCGCGAGAGACGCTGGGATTTCAAACCGACGGTCAAGGCCGGTGATCGAGTTCGCGCCGGACAAGTCTTGGGCTCCGTGCAGGAACTGAATATTACTCACAAGATCATGGCTCCCTTTGACCTGGTGGGATCGGTCGAGATTTTGGAGGTCGCTTCCGGACCGATGACGGTCGAGCAGCAGGTGGTGATCGCCCGCGATGCTGCTGGCCGCGAACACTCTTGGACCATGGTGCAGACCTGGCCGGTCCGCCGCGCTGTGCCGGCAACGATGCTCAAGGATCGCACCGCCAAGCGACTGTTTCCCAACCAGCCGTTGACAACCACTATGCGGATCATCGACACCTTTTTCCCGATCGCCCGTGGTGGTACCGCCTGCATTCCCGGTCCCTTTGGCGCGGGCAAGACCGTCACACAGGGGTTGTTGGCTCGCTATTCAACGGTGGATGTAGTAGTGGTGGTAGCTTGCGGCGAGCGGGCGGGGGAAGTGGTGGAGACCATTCACGAATTCGGCATTATGGACGATCCGCGTACCGGCGGCAAACTGATGGATCGGACCATCGTGATCTGCAATACGTCGTCCATGCCCGTCGCTGCCCGCGAAGCCTCGATTTACACTGGGATCGCCATCGGCGAGTACTATCGTCAAATGGGATTAGATGTTTTGCTGTTGGCCGATTCGACGTCGCGCTGGGCACAGGCGATGCGCGAAACATCCGGACGCCTGGAAGAAATTCCCGGCGAAGAGGCATTTCCGGCGTACCTGGATTCAAGCATCAAGAGTGTTTACGAACGGGCCGGTGTGCTGCAGATGCCCGATGGCTCGACCGGCAGCCTGACACTGATTGGCAGCGTGTCCCCGGCTGGCGGAAATTTCGAGGAACCCGTCACACAATCGACGCTGGCCACCGTCAAATGCTTTTTAGGACTATCCTATGATCGGGCCTACAAGCGCTTTTATCCCGCTATCGACCCGTTGATTTCTTGGTCACGTTATCGCGAGCAATTGCAGTCTCACTTCGACAAACATATCGACCCAAATTGGACTGAGTCCGTAACGCAACTGCACAATCTGCTCCGCGAGGGCAACGACATTTTGCAGATGATGCAAGTCACCGGCGAGGAGGGCATTACCACCGAAGACTACGTGACCTATCAAAAAGCCCTGTTCCTGGACATGGTCTTCTTGCAGCAGGACGCATTTGACAAAGTCGACGTTACCGTTTCGCCCGCGCGGCAAAAAGAGATGTTTTTGCTGTGCAAGCGATTGATAGATCGGCACTACCAATTCCGCGACAAGCCGCAGGTATTGGACTTCTTCACCAAGCTCACTGGCCTCTTCAAAAACCTGAACTATTCGGCCAGCGACTCCGCCGATTATCGCAAATACCACAGCCAAATTGAAGAACTCGAACGCACCTACGTCGGCGGCCTACAGCCGGCGTGACGCTAACCAATATCCGGAGAAGATTTGACCGTTAGCATCAGTGGTGCTGACAGTTATACGTACTTCCGATACTGATGGTGGGTTGATGTCTGGCTTTAGTTTGAAAGACCATCTGTTTAATCGTTCGAAGGTCGAGTACCTGGCGGGCTTGTTTTGTTCGGCCGATTCTGCGTTTCCTTACCGGCGGTTCGTTGGTGGCGTCATGCGTCAGTTGCCTGAGCGGGAACTGAAACAGCGCATCGTGCTGATCGCAGAGAATCTAGAATCATGCTTGCCCACGAACTTCCGCCGGGCTGCAGCCATGATCGTTGCCGCCTTGCCACCTCCGCTGGATGAGCACCAGACGGATGATGACTTTGGGGATTTTATATTGGCACCGCTGGGCGAATTCGTTGTTCGCAACGGATTAGAGGCCCAACATTTCATGCTGTCGCTGGAGACCCTCAAGCACATCACCAAAAGGTTTTCGATGGAAGATGCTATGCGCTCCTTTCTACGCCAGTTTCCGGACGAAACATTGCTAGAACTGAAGCGCTGGACAGATGATGGCAACTATCACGTTCGCAGATTGGTTAGCGAGTCTACTCGGCCTTCGTTGCCCTGGTCCGGCAAAATTGGGTTGCCGGTCGAAGCGACCCTGCCGCTGCTGAACAAACTTCATGCTGACCGGACGCGCTATGTGACGCGTAGCGTGGCTAATCACCTGAACGACATTGCCAAGACGCACCCCGAATTGGTCGTGGAAACGCTGGCACATTGGCGGTCGCTGGCCAAGCAAGATCAAGCTGAATTGTCGTGGATGATGCGGCACGCGCTGCGAACACTAATCAAGCGCGGTCACCCCGGTTCACTCAAACTGTTGGGTTACAACCCCCAGCCGAAAGTTGACGTCAGCCACATCCGTCTGAAACAATCAATACTCCTTCCTGGACAGACGCTGGAGTTTTCTGTCAAACTCACGGCGCGACGGCCAGAGTCACTTGTGGTGGATTATTCAATCGACTTTCCAAAAGCCAACGGCAAGCGAACCACCAAGGTATTTAAAGCCGCCAAGTTGACGCTGCGCACCGGTGAATCACTGACGGTTATCAAGCGTCACAAATTGCTGGCCAAGGCGACTACTTTTCGTCTCTATCCCGGCCTGTACAAACTAACGATTCAAGTCAACGGCCAACCCAGTCAGGCGGTCCAGTTCAGCGTACAGTAATCAAGTTCGATGCATGGATTCAAAATTCTAGATCGAATCCAATCACAACTTGCCACGGGGCAATAATCTCACCTGATGCCGTATTGAGTTTCAATGACCATTGGTGATGATAAACCGCCAGGAGGAACTCAGGCAAGCGATTGGCGACTACGGCTAAGAGCACATGCGGCGTTTTGTCTGATTGCCTGCAAGGCCAATTCGGCTGTGTCGAATCAGAAATCAGATAGACAATGAGCGTTCCACCGCAGGTGGCTAAAAATTCCAACAGCGGGACAATTTATGAGCGATTCAAATTTAGCCGCAGAGCCGATGGCTAAAGAAGAATGCCAAACTTGCAAACGTCATCGCGAGAACTTCCAAGCAATCGGCTTGGGGGTTTTTGTCGTGTCTTTGTTTTCGTGTGGAACCCTGTGGATCGTGGCCATCCCTACGGGTATGGTACTGCTGCTGATTTCCATGATCAAATGCAAAAATTGCCGAGCACGCCGCAGGGGCAGAGACTTGCCGGATCAGTAGCCAGCGAATCTCTGACTTCTGTGTCGCTTACAAATCTACACATTGGCGGAGCAGACATGTTTGCTGCGCGGGCCCTTGATGGTCGAGCTGGGGTATTGGAGCACTTGAAAGCAAATCGGATCAAGTTGCCACCATGTCTGGATTCCCAGGCCGACGCGCTTGTAGCCATTCGATAATGCGCATTGCGGGTACTGTGGTAACGGTTGTTACTAGAGCCATGATCACCATCATGGTAAAAAGCGACTGCGAAATGATTCCCAAATCCAGCCCAACGCTCAGAACGACAAGCTCCATCAAACCGCGTGTATTCATCAGAGCGCCCAGCGATGCGGCGCTCCACCAGTCTAGCCCGTAGTACTTGGCAGCACACACGGTTCCACCAAATTTACCAAGCGTCGCGACAATGATAATCACTCCACAGGTCAGCCAGTCGGCCGCATTGCTCAGGAGCCCGATTTCTGTTCGCATGCCGGTTACTGCAAAGAAAGCAGGTAGTAATAAGATGGTCACAAAATCGTGTAGTTTGGCGCGATATTCACTGGAAATCACGCTATCGTGAGGAATTACGGCACCCACCAGAAACGCGCCAAAAATGGCATGGATGCCGATCGACTCGGTGATAAGTGTTGAAACTAGTACCGAGATCAAGATCCAAACTGTGGTCTTGGTGCTCGCCCCGCGGCTGGCGATGGACGCGATCCGTCCACCAAATCTTTGGGCAAGCACTAAGACCAAACCAATATAGCTAATCGCGAGTAGTGAGGTTCGAATCGCCCCAGACAGGTCAGACTGGGAGATTCCGGTAACCAGTGCCAACAGACACCAGGCACTCACGTCAGCCGCTGCGGCGCAACTGATGGCAATGACTCCTAAATCGGATTTCTCCATCCTGCGATCTGACAAAATGCGTGCTAAGACTGGGAACGCCGTGATCGCCATTGCGACACCCACAAACAGTGCGAAGCTAGTGAACGAAACTCCGGCTGGTGCTAAAGGTTCGTAAAGTTGCAATGCCAGACCTGAACCAAGTAGAAAAGGGACAAGAATACTAGCGTGTGAAATGGCGATGGTCGAATATGCCTTGGACTTAAAGGCACCTGGATTGAGTTCCAATCCAACCAGGAACATATAGAGTATCACTCCCAACTGAGCGATGATTCCCAGCATCGGCTCAATGGAGGCCGGCATGATGAACTGCATAGCTTCGTGCGAAAGCTTGCCAAGAACCGAAGGGCCGAGTGCGATACCCGCTAACATCTCGCCGATGACCGGCGGTTGACCAATTTTGACCAACATCCATCCGAACGTCCGTCCCAGAACAATGACTGCCAGTAAGGCCCCAAGCACATGCGGCAGGACATGTGCGGTCGGTGGGGCTGCCACTGTGTCTGTGTTTTGGAGGGTGGTGGTTGTACTCTGTACAGCCAAGGCTTCGCCGATGGATCGAATTACCACAAAGATTCCCATTCCGACTCCGACCATCAGTAGATAGCCGAGCACATGGTGAAATCTGCTGTGATCAGCAGGACGGCGAACTTGCTCTTGCATGGGCGTCGAACGAACTCCAGTCACGATTTCCGTCGGGAAGACTAGGGCATCTGGCCCTCGGGAAGATAAAGCTCGTTGGCCTTGTCGAGCGTTTGTTCGCAAGGCGTGCCGGCCTGCCATCCGACCGGAGCTTGTTTGCCAGCAGCGTACAATGACTCCATCGGTTGCCAGACAACATCCACTTTGTCGGTAAACAGATCGCCGATCAGCAAGTCGGTGATCTTTCCGCGCAGCTCCGGAAAATTTTTCACAAAATTGCCAAAGTTGAATCCGTCATAATATTCGCATACCAAGCGTCGCATGCGGTCGATGCCCTGATTGAGCAGCGGACCCCACTTGCCGAGCTGAGCCTGTGATGTGTCGCCCGTTTTAAGCCCTTCGCAGATGGCATCGGCGGCCATCTCGCCCGATTTTAGCGCCAGCATGACACCAGACGAGTAGAGTGGATCTAGGAAGCCAAAGGCGTCACCGATCGTCACCCAACCGTCTCCTGACCATCGGGTAGCGCGATACGAATAGTCCTTGGTAGCAAAGTAGCCCGTGAGGCGAGTGGCGGACTTGAGTCGTTCCTGCACCGCTGGGCATTTCTGGACCTCTTCGTTAAACGTTTGTTCATGACTGCCGCGTCCTTTGAACAAATAGTCAAAGGGGGCCACCACGCCTAAGCTCAGTCGATCGTCATGCAGTGGAATGTTCCAGAACCAACCTAGTTTGTTGGGTGTTTGAATGACCACGGTGGCCCCTTCATCCTTGCCCGAATCTCGATAGGCACCTTGGAAATAAGTCCAGATCGCGCCCTTATTAAGTACCGGATCCCACACGCGAAGCTTGAATTTGTTCTGCAACAATCCGCTTTGCCCACTGGCGTCCACGACTACGCGGCAGGGCACCTGCTGCACTGTGCCATCATGCAGCCGAATCTTCACCCCCACGGCTCGATCTTGTTCGAACAGCACATCCAGCACTCGCACTTGCTCATGTGCGGCCACTCCGTGTTCACGAGCGTTGTCGAGCATCAGCTGATCGAATTCGCTGCGGACAACCTGCCAGGTTTGCGAACATTCGTGAGGCTTGTTGTCCCAGAAGTAGAACGGAGCGGAAGTCTTGCCGGTAGAATTCACAAATTGCACTGAGTACTTTTTGACGAAGCGGCTGTTCTGCAACTTGGGTAGCATATTGAGCCGCTTGAGTACCCAGTAAGTCTCCGGGATCAACGATTCGCCGATATGAAACCTGGGGAACTTGTCACGCTCGAATAACTGCACTCGAAATCCCTGTTGTGCGATCAACGTCGCAGCAGTTGCTCCGGCCGGACCGCCACCGATAACGACAACGTCGATTGCGGAATCTGTAATCTGCATATGGCCTCCTCAGTGGGCGAGTCAGGAATGATTGTTCAACAAAAATTGTTCAATAAAAAATGCGTAGCCTGAAATTCATCGCCAACTGCTGGACTGATCTTCATGAGGCTGACGTACAGCGCGCAGCAATTGAATCAACTGCTTGAGTTTAGCTGCCGAGAGGTGCCCCAATTGACGCACGTGGCAGTCGTGCAGCGGTTGAGCAATTTGATCCAGCAGAATTGAACCACTGTCGGTAATACCAACCTGCACTACGCGGCGATTCTCTAGCGGCCGATCGCGCACGATCAAACCCCGATCCTCGAGTTTGTCGAGCATACGAGTAATATCCGGTGCCCGCGAAACCAATCGTTCTGCCAGAGAGAGCGTCTGCAGCATGTTTGGCCGGACAGCTCGCAGTAATCTCAGCAAATTGTATTGCTGGCTGGTCAGTCCAAATTGCTCGAACAATTCTGTTTCGTGCGACTTCAGGCACTCAAATGTTCGCCACAGGTTGAGGAACACTTCCTGCTCGAGCGAATCAAACTTTGGTGCTTTGCGAGTCGTCTTCGACTTGCTGGCCTGCGTCAATTTCAACTCCCGCGACTGGAACATGGCATGTGAGGAGCAGCATGGATCGTGATTTTACCCAGTCAAACAACTGTTGTCCAGACAAGTATTTGACTTTTCAGCGTCAGCGGCAGTGCGCCATTGGTTGGATTGCTGGATAGCTGCTGGGTACACCGGAAAGCTACTCGGAGATGGAAATTGACTGGCGGCGTGAAACAGTGCTCACGCTAATGTCATCCTATGACATCTGGCAAAAATCCACGGGCGGCATGCAAATGCTGGCATGGCGTGTGAGCCACTGGTAGGCTGACCGCAGCGAGACCTTGTGACATGGACGATGTGGATCGGTTACAATGCAGCCGCCAGCCAGGTCGATTAACCATGAAGTCCACGCTCTGGCGAGCCTAGCTCCGCGTGAACTTGCCCGGTGGATGCATAATACAGTCCACGCTTCGGCGAGCGTAGCGACATGGCATGGCTATAGACTTAAAGGGACACTCTTAACCGTCGCGTGCTTTCATGAACTTCAAATTCACTACTATCGGTCTCGCGTTATTCACAATGGTCACTGCCAATTCGCAATCAGCAATCGCCCTGGAGCAGACTCCCCTGCTGGATCGACAGTTGTTTTTCGGGAACCCGCAAATCTCTGGCGGACAACTGAGCCCCGATGGTCGGTTCTTGTCGTTTATGAAAGCCTACAACGGCATCATGAATGTCTGGGTAAAAGGGCTGGAAGAACCCTTCGAGGCAGCTCGACCGCTGACCGACAGCAAACGACCTCTGTACGGCTACGCCTGGACCGAGGACGGTCGTTACATTTTGTACGTCAAAGACAAAGATGGCGACGAGAATATGAATTTGTATGCTGTCGATCCGGCAGCTACAGTCGCCACTGGTCAGAGCGTACCCGAATCGCGGAATCTGACACCGCTGGAAGAGGTAACGGCACAGATCGTGCACATCAGCCAACGCAATCCCGATCTGATGTGGGTCGGGTTGAACCACCGCGATAAGGCCTGGCACGATCTGTATCGACTGGAGATTTCAACCGGCCAGCAAACACTGGTGTACGAGAACCAGGATCGCATCACCGGCTACGAGTTCGATTGGGATGACAATCTGCGACTGGTGAGCCGCACGGATGAGAAGGGCAACACGACACTTCTGCGGAAAGATGACGACCAACTGGTGCCGATCTATGAGACGCTGGTTACCGAAAGTGCTGCCGTGGTTGGTTGGGACCCAACCAACCAGAATCTGTATCTGGAGACCAACAAAGGCGAACTGGACCTATCCACGCTGTTTTTGATGAACCCCAAGACCAAAGAGTTGACGCTGCTGGAGAGCGATCCGCTGGGGCGAGTCGATTTTGGGGAACTGCGACTGGATCGCAACACGCGGGAGATTCTGTCCACCTCCTACACCGACGATAAGACTCGTATCTACTGGAAGAACAAGCAGTGGGAGGAGAATTACAAATTCCTACAGGAACAGTTCCCCGGGCGCGAGATCACGCTCCAAAGTGCGACCAACGACTACAGCCGAATTTTGATCGCTATCCACGGAGACAAATACGCTGCCGAAGCCTGGCTGTATGACACGCGCTCGCGCCAGTTGACTCATCAGTACACGCCGCGCCCCGAACTGAAAGAGGTCGAACAGCATCTGGCCGCCATGACGCCAGTGCGTTACGCAAGCAGCGATGGTTTGGAAATTCCGGGGTACCTGACGCTACCGGTCGGCGTCCAGCCCAAGCAGTTGCCGGTGGTAGTGCTGGTCCATGGTGGACCCAAAGGTCCTCGCGACAGTTGGGGCTACAATCCAGAAGCTCAGTTCCTGGCCAATCGCGGTT
This sequence comes from Pirellulaceae bacterium, assembly GCA_019636385.1. Classification (NCBI taxonomy): domain Bacteria; kingdom Pseudomonadati; phylum Planctomycetota; class Planctomycetia; order Pirellulales; family Pirellulaceae; species Pirellulaceae bacterium. Next base: position 608,547 of record JAHBXT010000004.1, read on the forward strand.
ACGCTGTGTTGCAACCCAATTTCCGTGCCAGTGGGGGCTACGGCAAGAAATTTTTAAACGCGGGCGACCTGCAGTGGGGCAAGCTGATGCAGGATGACATTACCTGGGGCGTCAAGTATTTAATCGCCCAAGGCATCGCCGATCCGGCTCGCGTGGCCATCATGGGCGGCAGCTACGGCGGCTATGCGACGCTGGCCGGATTGGCCTTCACCCCCGATCTGTATGCCTGCGGCGTAGACATTGTTGGCCCTAGCAATATCGCGACCCTGCTGGATTCTATCCCAGCCTACTGGGAATCGGGCCGCGCGTTCCTGTATGGCATGGTGGGGGACCCGAATACCGACGAAGGCAAGAAGCTGATTCGCCAGGCTAGCCCGCTGTTCAGCGCCGAAAAAATTCGTAGGCCGCTGCTGATCATCCAAGGTGCCAATGATCCGCGCGTCAAACAAGCCGAATCCGACCAGATTGTCATCGCCCTGCGCGATCGTGGACATGATGTCAGCTACCTGTTGGCCGAAGACGAAGGTCACGGATTTGCCAAACCCGTCAATCGCATGGCCATGTATGCTGAAGCTGAACGATTTCTGGCCGAAAAATTGGGCGGACGTTACGACGCAGTCATGCCCGACGATGTCGCCAAGCGATTGCAAGAACTGCGCGTGGACATCAGCCAAGTCACGTACGTCAACCCTGACGATGTGATGGTCGATCCGCAGATGCCCAAGCTGAATGTCGCGCTGAAAGCCGGTTCCAGCAATTGGGATGTCAAGCTGGCCGTGCAAGGCCAAGAGATTCCGATGAAGGCACACAGCTCGGTCGCCAGCGAAAAGGGCCAATGGATCATTACCGAGACGATCACAGGTCCGTTCGGCACACTGGAATCGACCGGTACCTATTCCGATCAACTGGCACCGATCAGCCGACTGTACAAGCAGCCTCCCACGACGGTAAAAGCAGAATACAGTCCGGGCAAGGTCCAAGTGCATATCGACGACAAGCCTTACGCGTTGGAATACACCGGCGCGCTGCTGTGTGACGGTCCGGGTCTGGAAGCCATCGTCCAGAGCCTGCCGCTAACGGAAGACTACGAATTGGTAGCCAACGTTGTCGACCTGAGCGGACCCAAGATCGAGCCTTATCGGCTGAAAGTTCATGGGCTTGAAAAAGTCGGCCAACGACCATTGCTGAAAGTGATCCTCAGCTCCCTGCCCAATCCCGCGCAACGCATCACGTTGTGGCTCGATCCCCAAACCCAGGCCACACAGCGCAGCGAGCAGGTGCTACCTGCCATGGGCAACGCCGTGCTGAGCAAGCAGTTGTTGCCGTAATGCGTTTCGTAGAGCGGCACCACCGGGTGCCAGTGCGAGGGAGAAGCTATTGTCACACATGGCGGTAGGCGGCAATTCACGGCCCATCGCGATTGGTTCGGCTGACGATGGCCCGCCAAGCACATCATGGGATGATTATGACGAACGACTACCTCTGGCAAAGCTGGCAAGTTTCCATAGAAATCAAACCAGGTGAAATGGACCGGAGCATCTAGGATCGGCCAGTGAAATGGAAGCAATACACGGGCTAATGCAAGGAACACAGCCATGAACCAAAATCTCAATCTACCACCCGGTCCCAGCGGTCGATGGCTGCCGACCTTGAGGTTTGTTCGTCAGCCACGCAAGTTGCTGGAAGCATGGCGAGACCAGTATGGCGATCCCTTCTTGTTTCATGCACTCAATGGCCCGGTGGTGGTCACTGGTCGCGAAGAATTGATTCGGGAAATATACGGTCAAGACCCCGATATCTACGACCGATTCGCTGAGCAAACGACCGTACCGCTGTTGGGAACCGGCTCGATTTTTGCCATGGCAGGCAGTCCCCATCGGCGCGAACGGCGATTGTTGATGCCGATGTTTCATGGCGATCGCATGCGAGCCTACGGGACCAACATGTGCCAGCAAGCGGTTGAGCAGGCTGAAGCTGCCTGTAGAACGGGACGTGTTGAGATACTACCGCTAATGACCAATATCTCGTTTGGCGTTATCGTGCAGAACATCATCGGCGGAACCAGTGGCCATGATCTTCAGCGTCTAGTGCAAGCGTCTCGACGAGTAGTTGAGTCCATGCATCCGTTGTTGTTTTTTTCTCGGCGAACTCACCGGTCGTTCTTCGGACTCAGCCCCTGGGACCGCTTTTGCAGTGCAAGAGATGAGTTGTACCAACACATCGACAATATCATTGCCAGTCGTCGTACCGCTGAGGCGCAATCTCACGACGACATACTGTCGTTGCTGTGCAGTGCGACCTATGAAGACGGTCAGCCGATGAGCCAACAGCACATACGCGATGAGCTGATGACCTTCATATTCGCCGGTCACGAGACTACCGCCTTGTCACTGACGTGGGCCATGTACCATGTGCATCACCACCCAGAAGTGCTGAATCAATTACAGCAGGAGTTGCGGCAGACGGGTGAAGAGCCAACGCAGCTCGTGACAGCACCGTATTTGAAAGCCTGTATCCAGGAGACGCTACGCGTTCATCCGATTATTACTGAGACGTTGCGCAAGTTGCGACAGCCGATGGAGCTGGGCCAGTTTTGCGTGCCTGCCGGTTACGCCGTCGCTCCGGCCACCGTGCTGGCTCATTACAATCCCGACGTGTTTGAACAGCCCGATCAATTTCGACCCCAACGGTTTATTGACCGCTCGTACTCACCTTTTACCTATATGCCTTTTGGCGGTGGACATCGCCGCTGTGTGGGCGCCGCCTTTGCAAGCTACGAAATGGCCATGGTGTTAGGCAGTCTGCTCAAACACTTCCGCTTTGAGCTTGTCGAAACCGCTCCCGTTCAGCCGGTACGCAGAAACGTAACGATGGGGCCGGGAAGTAACGTGCCAATGCGGATTTCGGCTCTGTGAGTTTCACATGAGTGAACTGGCCGAATGCGGTTGCTCTCGCCAGAGAGTGGGAATTGACGCCGGTCCACAGGCTGGCGATGGCAGCAACGAAGACGAGCACCTTACACCGCTTGCAGCGTAAATACCGAAATCTCGGGACGGCAGTTGAAGCGCATTTGATGGGTGTATCCTAAGCCACGCGTAATGAACAATTGCCGATTGGGAGCCAACTCAAAAAAACCAGATGTGTAACGACGATTAAATACCGGCAAGATCGGTGGCGGCAAAAACGGCGGCTTGCATTGTCCTCCATGCGTGTGCCCAGCTAGCACTATGCCCTGCAGCCCGCTCCAGTCGTGAATATCACAGGTGTCCGGATTATGGCACAGACAGATGGTCGGCAGATCGGGTCGCGCTTGCTGCAACAGCGGCTGCGGCTGGGAATTTGGCGACCAATAGTCCTCAAAACCCAAGAAATGTAGCCCATCCAAATCCAACCACTGATTCCGCAAAACTTGAATTTCCCGTTGCTTCGCAGTTTCGGTTACAAAATCGGCAACGGCCTGCTCCGACCAACGACGACCAAAATCGTGATTGCCTAAGCACCCCAGCGTAGCGATTTTTGCAGGCTTCAACTGTTTCAATACCCGCTGCAGGTCACCGCTTAGCTCTGCGTGATAATCCACGAAGTCACCGGTAATAACTAAAACATCCGGCTCCAATTCGTTGACCTGTTGCATCGCTCCTTGCAGATAGTCGATGGACACGCGACCAACGTGCAGGTCGGATATTTGAACCAGTCGCTTTCCATGCCAGTGGCTGGGGAGGCTAACCAGTGGCAGCCGATAGTGTTGAACAGTCAGCCAGTGCGGCTCGAGCATCACGGTCCAGGCGCCAATACCCACACCGCCCAGCGTGCAGCCGCCCGCTACCTTAAGCCATTTGCGGCGCGAGAGCGCCTTGCCTGTTGCACTTTGATTCATGCGTGAGAGTCTATCAGAACTGCTAGTTTGTCCAGCCTTGATCGGCGTTTAGACGGTTCGAAGATCAGAGCTTACCGAGGTATCAAACCATACTAATTCAAACTTTCTTGGTGGCGCAGCCAGTATTGCGAGCATTCTACTGATTGTAACGAGCGCTTCGGCTGGTGCTTGTAGTTGTCATTGGTTGTCGCAGAGACATCGAGCCAATGGAACCGTACCAATTCGCGAATATGTCGGTGGCTACCGGTTCGGCGAACTGCGTTGCCTTGGGAAAACTAGGGGCAATCCACTTGGAATGGTTCAAAACAGCGTATGATATAAGCTTGGCGACGGCCGGCCAACGTTAGTCCCACGCGAATTCAACTGACAGCAGCTAGCCCAGGGAATCGACTAACCCCAGGACAGAATGACGAGGTGCAAGATGAAGAATTTGGAATTGGCGGTTGCGTTGTTGGCCGTGGTGCTGCTTGGGTGGGTGGTCACGCCGGCTCAAGGTCAGGACTCAGCGGGACGCGGACAGCTGGCCGAATCGCGCGCCCAGGATATTCAGTTGCAACTACGCATACTCAGAGGCCTGCTGTCGGAAATGGGTTTGGGGCATCCGAAAGTACAGGAGCAGATACGCCGCGTCAAATACTTGGAAGAAGACCTGCGGTTTGAGCTAACCATTCGCCAGCGAATTGCGGCGCGTTTTGCCGTGCAGGAAGAGTCGCTAGGTGATCAATTCAAGCAGCGCTCGCAAAACTACTCTGAACGACAAACGACCTACGATCAGCAATTCGGTCCTGTACTGACCAACCTGGAGACCCTGCAGGTGCTGGAGAAGGATTGCCTGCAAGAACTGCAGCGAATCGACTGGGACTTGGCGTCGGAACGCGCTATCCTGGAATCGTCCAAACAAGAAACAGTACCTTCTCCACCGCCGGCCGCTACGAGCACTAAGCCCGTCAAGCCAGCCAGTAGTCCCTCAACCAGCGGCGGTTCGTCTGCTAGTCAATCCGACACCGTGGCCAAGCCTCAGTCGCCATCCACCGCCGCCGCACTGCGCATTAAAAGCCTTGAAGCGCGGCGCGAGGTTGTGATGGCTCACATTGAATCTCTCATCAAGCAGCGCGGACCCGCTCGCGAGCTTCAGAAAATTCATGCAGACTTAACTAAGACCGAGCAGCAAATCGGTGATGTTCAGGCATTGCGAATTCAGTACGAAGCCAAACAGCTCGAATATCAGACATTGTTAGACTTGGTCCGTGAGACCATCGGCACGGTTCAGGTCAAGGACAAAAAACTGGACTGATCAGCTCTGCCAGTACATCGACTCCGGTGGCCCCTGGTAAACAACTTGCATTTGCGGTGTCGCGATCGGAACTTGGCCGGCGTGCAGCGAATCGACTCCGCCAATCACCATTCCCGAAGTCAGCAGAGTCCGCTCGACGGGATAGATGGTTTTGCCGTGCACGATCATCTGCTCAACGTGATAAGACAACGGGTTGAAGAAGTCGGCGGTCGTCGAGCTTTGCCCGGGCATCGGCAACATCATTTGGCAGCCGATGATCTGGCCGTTGTCAGCACGCATGCCTGCGTAGTTAAAATCGCGAATTCCCGTCATAAAGATGGCGGTATGGAATCCGTCGCGATGCTCGATGAAATAACCAATAGTATCTGGCAACGACCGTTTGGCCCATTGGAAACTTAAGCGCTCCGTGGGATATCCTGTCTCCACCGGCAAATTGTGGCTGCGACTGAGAGCTGACAAGAACAATTGCTGAGTCACATCGCGCTGCGACAGCAAGTCCCACAACTGCTCTCCGCGAACTGCATGCACCGAGCTGATACCGACCTCGCCACCGCGACGGCGTTCGGACATGCACTGAGCCGTCTCCAGCGCGTGAAAATCATAGCTGTCTACGCCACCGTAGGCTACGCAAACGCTTTCCCGTAGTGGCACATCAAAGGGCATGTCGATCGAAGGCAAGCGCCAGGTCACTGGCAACGACGAACCCGCATAAAAGGGGAATCCCAGTCTGCGCGAATCTTCCACCATCTCCACACACTCGTCCCACTCGGTAGACAAGTGCTTGTCGTTGAACACCGGCACGCTGCGGCCGCTGTCTTCAAAGACACGTACCATCTCTTTGAACCACGCGTAACGCGGATATCGAGTTTGACCTTTCTCGTTGCGCGGGTAGTCGCCGTGCTCGCCGATAATCAACACGCCATCGACGGCCAGCTTCGAGCCGCCCAAGGTCAAGGCTTCGGCAATCGAAGAATACTGCGTGAGTCCGTATTTTTCCAGTCGTTGGCGGCCGATATCCCTGTCACTAAATTGATCGATATACACCGCCGCCAGCTCGGCAGCCGGATCACGCCAGTGTCCGCCCATCATGTATCCAGCCGCAAAGCGATCCAGAAAGTGCTGCGCGTGTGAGTGTGTAAATACTGTGGTACCTAAGAATGCTATCTTCTTGCGCGGACCAGCAGCATGGGCGGTAAGTGCAGAGAGAGCGCCTGCGGCAGCGATTCCGTGCACGAATCGTCTACGATTGAGTAACTTCATATCATCCCTCCCAACTAGAACCATCCCACTGAATCATCCGCCGGAGCATATGTTGAACGCCTCGAGCAAAGTTGCTCAACAAGAATTCGCCCTTATCGGCATTGGCGGCGCGTGGCCAGCCGATGTGACCAGGTTGTGAGCGTTCTGTGGTAGTCCAAGCTCGCGTGGCTGGTCGAAATGGATTGCCCGGCTCGATGGTCTCCGCCGCCGCATAATTGCCGACCAATTGCGGTGCGATGCACAGCATCATTGAGGTTTCCCACTCGCAGGCGTGGCCCATCTCGGACTGAACGAGTTTCTGCTGGCTCATCTCCTGCTCGTCAGCCAAGGACCAGTAGGTACTGAACAACAGGAGTAAGTCTCGTCGCTGCCGGTACTGTTGACGCAACTCAAATGTCGCCTGCTTGCCGGGAATGTCGTTGCCACCGTGGCCGTTGAGCATCAAGATGCGGCGAAATCCGTGCTGTACAGCATTATCCAATAGCCCGACCAGCATGTCCAAATAGGCGCGAGGAGGGCTGGAAATCGTTCCTGGAAAATCCAGGTGATGATGCGAATTGCCCAGCCACATCAGCGGTGCAATGACGACTTGGTCACGCATGGCTTGCTCTGTTCGGCGCACGATCTCGCCCAACAACATGCTGTCGGTGAACAGCGGCAGATGATGTCCATGCTGCTCCATGGCAGCAATTGGAATCACCAGCGGCGTGTCCTTGGACAAACTGGCCACAGCGGGCCAAGCCATCTCTTGTAGCAACATCGGTACCTGCTTTCAGATCGCTGGTTCGGCGTCTTGCCGACAATTCGTGCTTCATCCAATCTTGATGATAGAGTATTGAGTCATTGTAGAAGGATTGTGGAAAAACGCTGGTGAGCAATAGGGATGCTGCGAAATTCCTTAGCAAAACGTGGGGAGCTGAGCACTTGGGGACACTTGCTCTACACTAGCCTTTCAAGAAGGGATTATAGCGACGCTCCTCACCAATGGTCGTCTGTGGACCGTGACCAGATAACACCAACGTATCGTCGGGCAATGTGAATAGCTTTTCAGTAATGCTTTTGATCAGAAGCGGTAGCGATCCGCCGGGCAGATCGGTTCGGCCAATACTACCGGCAAATAACGCGTCACCGGCGATAACCACCGGCGCGGACGCATACTGACTGCGACCCGACTCATGCAACTGAACTTGCTGGACATCAAAATACAGCGACAGATGATCGGGTGCGTGCCCCGGAGTAAACAGAACGTTGGCGCTATAGCCACCTACGGCAAAGACATCGCCATCATCCAAAGTCACATCGGGGTCGGGAACGTCCTGGTACTCGCGCCCCGTCAGCCCGAACATGTGCGCCTGCGCCCGAATGCTGCCGCGCAATATTGACTCTCGATGCGCATACAACGGCACAGGTAGCGAAAATTCTTGTCGGGCGAGTTGTAGACAATAAGCAGCTCCACCGGCGTGATCGATGTGAGCATGTGTCAAAAGTACATTCAGTTGTTGGGGCTCGAGCTGGCGCACCTGCGCCATGATCCGCTCGATTTCACCACCTGGATCGACAATGGTCACCCAGTTGGTATCGGGGTCATGCAGGACTCTGGCGTTCTGCGCAAAGGGCGTGACCGGGATGGTATAGATATTCAGCACGGCAGCAAGTCAGTTGTTCAACGAGTTACAAGATGGGTCGCGCCACACGAGAATCCGCGCTGGCCGGAAGTGCCTGTAGTGTACGCTAGTCAACAGAGCGCTGGGTAGGGGCCTACAGACCCAATTCTTTGAGAGTCGGCTCCAGCGCCTCAGCCCACACTCGATAGGCGGCTGGACTCAAATGCAACAAATCGGGCATGATCTGACTGCTAATTGTTCCGTCGGGCTGAAGAAACGCTGAACTGAGATCTCGATAGTAAACTCGCTGACCATCGTGCATTCGCTGTAAATACTGGTTGATCGCTACGTTGTTCAAACGCGCCAGATCCCACGGTCCTCCACCACGCGGGAACACACCCAGCAAGACGACTTTGGTGTCTGGTCGCTGCTGGGCCAAAGTGTGAAGAATTGCGCGAACCCCTTGGGCAACTTGGCCAGGATCTTGCATCACATGCCCAGTGTTGTTTGTACCGATCATCAACACGGCGACTTTGGGTTTCATCTTTCCGAGGTTGCCGTGCGTGAGTCGCCACAAGACATGCTCGGTACGATCGCCGCTAACTCCCAAATTAACAGCTCGGCGCGGCTGATAAAACTCTTGCCAGGTATCGCGACCTTCGCTCTCCCAGCCCTGCGTGATCGAATCGCCGATGAATATCAACCGAACATCTTCGGACTGCGCGTTGTGACTGAGTTGCTCTGTGCGTTGCTTCCACCAGCCTTCGTCGCCGCGACTAGCAGGAATCGCAGCCGAATTTACGTCGTACAGTTGTCGCAGATCATGATAGCGTCTCTTCATGCCGATTAAGATGTCCGCGTAGGCAGGGTCGGCATGGAGGCTACGCATTTCGTCAGGATCCAGCTGTAGATCAAACAAGTTCCACTCAGACGTGCGCGGGAAGTACATCAATTTGTAACGGTCGCTACGCACACCATCATGAATGGGCACATTGTGAACAGCGTCGTTTTCATAGTAGGCGTAGTAGATAGCATCGCGCCAGCCCGATGGCGCCCGGCCTGCATTCTCCAATATTGGCGCAAAACTGACACCCTGCATGTCGTCAGGTATCGCACAGCCGGCTAATGACAGAAAGGTGGGAGCGAAGTCAATGTTTTGAACCAGAGCGGTGCTTGCCACTCCCGGATGAATCTTGCCCGGCCAGCGCATCATTAGCGGCATTTCCAGCGATTGTTCAAACATCCAGCGCTTGTCATACCAGCCATGTTCACCCAAGTAGAATCCTTGATCCGAAGAGTATACCACCAGTGTATTCTCGGCTTGTCCCGACTGCTCCAAATATTCCAGCAGACGACCGACGCTTTCGTCTACAGCTTGAATACAGCGCAAGTAGTCTTGAATATAGCGTTGATATTTCCAGGACAGCACCTGGGCGTCGGTCAATTGGCCAGTGCTCAAGCGCTCCAGGAACGCCTTGTTCTCCGGTTCGTAGTGCGCGTCCCACAACTCTCGTTGCTGTGGATTCATCCGTCGATATTCGCCATTCTCCATACCGGCCACGAAATGCTGCGAGAATTGGGGTGGGCCATGAAACTTCATGTCATGGCTCCAATGAAAGTGATGCTTGATCGTCATCTCGTTTTCTGCCAGCAGCTTGGATCTGCCCGAGTAATCGTCGTGCAGCGTGCTGGGTTCGGGAACATCACGATACAAATCGAAATGCCGAGGATGCGGCGCCCAATTGCGATGTGGTGCTTTATGTTGGCACATCAGCAAAAACGGCTTATTGGGATCGCGAGCCTTGAGCCACTCGATCGACTTGTCAGTAATGATGTCCGTACAGTAACCTTCAAAACGACGCTTGCTGCCATCCATTTGCAAAAAATCAGGGTTGTAATAGTGCCCTTGACCGGGCAGTACTTCCCAGTAATCAAAGCCGGTAGGATCAGTCTCCAGGTGCCATTTGCCGATTACAGCCGTTTGATAGCCGGCCTGGTGTAGCAGCTTGGGCAAAGTGACTTGCGAAGCGTCGAATCGGTTTCCGTTGCGCAAGAACCCGTTTGCGTGGCTGTGCTTACCGGTCAAGATACAAGCGCGTGACGGGCCGCACAGTGAGTTCGCGCAGAAGGCTCGACGAAACAAGACACCCTCTGTGGCTAGCCGATCTAGGTTCGGTGTCTGATTCAGTGATGAACCATAAGCCGATATCGCTCGTGTGGCATGGTCGTCCGAAAAGATGAACAAAATATTGGGCTGCCGATCGGCCGCTTGAAGGCTTGCACCCGCCCAGACATAAAACAGCCAGACACAAACGCAACCTATTCGTACAGCTCGACGTTGACCCCGGGGGATTCGCGGAAAAAAGCGTACTGAGTTCATGACTTCACCAGTTGTCGAGCTCATGTGACCAACACCAAGAATGCCGATCGAATCGAATGCGACTCAAGCTGAACCAGCGGCAATCTTGGGCCCAATGTAGCTCAGCCAATGTCGCAGTTCAACAACCGACTCGGATATTTACCACTAAGACTCGAAGACACAAAGAATTCTACAGAGATCAACCGCCGATCGCCTTGGATTGCCAGAACGCCTATTCGCGACCGCCTTGCCTTCGTGTCTTGGTGCCTTGGTGGTAGCCCAAATTCTTGGCAGGCCGCTGCAATCGGCGGGTTGTAACGACAACCTTGGAAACTATGATGACGGTTTGCTGAGTTTACTTACTGAAGATTGTGGGATTTCCGAGACGAGGCAGCCGTGGAGAGAATGTTTCGGGTAACTATTCTCATCCTAGCCCCTTGGCGATCGGCTGGAGATATTGGCTTGCGCTCGAACCCAGCACGCAGTTAGTGGCTGCCAGCGGAGTACGTATTATCGAGCATTGTATAACCAGGCGCGGATACGAGCGGAGAATCAATTCGATTGGCCGCCAGCCATTGACTTGTTGGATGAATTCATCGCCGCTGCACCGGAAAGCGAAACGCTGTATACTGCCGCCAACGTTTGGTGGCGAACAGCGCAGCACTAGTGCAGATGGATCGTCTGGACGAAGCTCGTCAGGTCTACCAGCAGTGCTTACGGCTGGACCCCAAATTCGATCAGGCTCAGCAAGCATTGAACGAATGAGACAAGCAAATGCTTACAAGACTTCAGAATGAGGAGTGACGTCGATCATGTGGCTGGTTATTCGATCCTTGGCTGCTTCTGTGGCGACCGCGTGTCTACTGTGCCCGTTAGCTGTTGCCGGCCAGCCGACGGATTGGCTTAATTGGCGTGGCCCCAACGCTCAGGGCAGCATCCTGCAGGGCAATTTTCCTACTCAGTTCAACGCTGACAGCTATACGTGGCGCGCCGAACTACCTGGCAAAGGCTGCTCGACACCCATCGTTGTCAACCAGCACATCATGGTAACGGCACCGATGGATGGCCACGATGGCCTGTTGTGTTTTGACATTCACGGCAACCAGCAATGGCATCAGCGGTTTGGCCCGGAAGATCCAGGCAAACATCGCAATGGATCGGGCAGCAATTGTTCGCCGGTCAGCGACGGTGCCGCCGTGTTCGCCTACTTCAAAAGCGGAACGCTGGCCGCCGTTGAGATGAACGGCAGTCTGAGATGGCAACAGAACATTGTGGACCAGTACGGCAAAGAAAACATGTTCTGGGACTATGGGAGTTCGCCGGTACTAACCGAGCGATACGTCGTCTTAGTGCGGATGCACGATGGCGACTCATGGATCGCAGCGTTCGATAAGGCCGATGGCCGCTTGGTGTGGAAGCAGGAGCGCAATTACAAGACGCCGGTCGAATGTGATCAGTGTTACACAACACCATTGGTATTGCAGCACGCTGGCCAAGAAGCGTTGCTCACTTGGGGTGCCGAACACATCACCATCCATGCCGCCGCCGATGGGAGATTGTTGTGGTCCTGTGGCAATTTCAATCCTGAAGGCCACAAGCTATGGCCGGCCATTGCCTCGCCAGTGGTCGCCGACGGGCATGTGGTGATTGCTTACGGGCGCAACGACCGTGGCTTGCCTCTATTGTTTGGTGTGTCGCTGTCTGGCAACGGTAATGTGACAGCTACCAATCATGCTTGGAGTCGAAACGATGTGGGAACGTTTGTGCCTACGCCACTGGTTGGCAATCAACAGATTATCGTTGTCGGCGATCAAGGTGAGGTTGAATGTTTAAGCCCATCCACTGGCAAGACCGTATGGAAGCAGCAACTACCCAAGCACCGAAACAAGTTTTATGCTTCGCCCTTGCTAGCCGGCCACAGGCTGTACGCACCGCGCGAAGATGGCGTGGTGTTCGTTGGTGAAATCAAAGACAATGCGTTTCGCTTGCTGGAGCAAAACAACATGGGCCAGTCGATTATCGGTTCGCCAGTACCGCTAGGCAACGGACTGTTGCTCCGCGGTGAGAACCACCTGTTTTACGTGGCGGAAAAGTAAGCAGGCCCAAATCATCCAGACCACCAACAGCCGTCAAACTGCCTGGCGCGAAACGGAAGCCGCCAGGCATCTCGCTATTGGTGGTCTGCAGGCATGGTGGTCTGCAGGCATGGTGGTCTGCAGGTAGATGAGCAGCACGTTAACCGATTACGCCAAACTCTGTTGGCGAGAATACAGGGCTGCCGCAAGCCGAGCTTAACGCATCACAAATTCCACACCAGTGTCTGTACACTGGTGTGGCTTTGCCGGATGTTGCGCTCTGGCTCGCCCAGTCCCACGCTGCATATCTGTAATGTGATTACCTGGCTACTTGGCAGGTTCAGCTGGTTGTGCAGCCGGAGCAGGCTCAGCGGCCTTCTTGGGGGTTGTCAGCTGGCCTTCGAAGCCGATTTCGCCAGTCTGACCACTCAAGTCATACTCAACCGATCCGCTTAACTTGCTGCCGTAAGGACGACCGGAGAATGCGGCCTTGATTTCGTTGCCTTGGAATTCACCGCTGATGCTGAATTTCAGAACGTTGTCTTCGATCTTAACTTCCTTGAGTTCCGACTCCAATCCCGTGTCGGCGTCTTTGTAGAGGCCCTTCAGCTCAGTGCCATCCAGCTTGATTTCTACGGTTGGCTCCAACACAGTATCACCGGCATCGATTTCCAGCTCCCACAAGCCGACCACATCTTCTGCTTGCACGCTGCGCTTGGCCACCCAATCGAATTCCATATCACCTTCGGGGGTCGTAGCGATAACCACTCCGTCGATACTGTCATCTTTGATCTTACCGTCGAATTTGACTTTGATTGCTAGACCCTGAACTTCGATTTCCATATCGACCACAATTTGTTCGCCGTCGATTTTGCCGCCTGCAATTTCTACCGGCTCATCTGAGCGTCCCTTATAGGTACCGGTCAGTGCACCCTCTTTGCCAAGTTGCAATCGCAGCGAGTCTTCAACGATCTGACCCTGTAAGTCGTATTCAAAGCGCCAAGTGCCGGATGGGTCAATCTTCTTGGATGTTCCCTGTGCGGCGGCGTTGGTTACAGCCATGCCAACCAGCAGCAGCGCCAATAGCGAAGTCAGTTTCATAGATGAGCCCTTTTCATTTTTAAGGTGACGAAGATGTAACAGCAATTTCCCAAGATTTTACCAGAATGACCGGCTGATTACAGGCGTTTTCGTGAAGAATTTAGGAACTTATCGCGATGGCCTAATCGGCGAATTTCCTACTGCTTGACACACCGCACCGCAGCCCGCAGGAATTGGCTAGCGTGATGGACGCATTTGTGGACTTCATCCACGTAACCATCGGCGGCAGCCGACCAGGCGCGATTGGTATACCGCTGACCGCTGGCAAATTCAGTCATCACCGCCGAGTAAACCGTGTTGCCGAGGACATTTCGGATCGCCATTCGGCGGTCTGCGAAATCGTCCAGCAGCGGCGTAATTTGCTGGTCGATCAATTCCAACACTTGCTCGCAACTCAAGTTTTCTATCTGACTTGTCAACAAGCCATCGAGCTGATCGGCGCACAACTGCAGTTGGGAGATGGCCGCCTCCAGTCCAGAATTGTGAGCGGTGACATGCCGTTGTTGCTGAGCCCTGCGCAGCCGGAGTGCCACAACTCCGATCGCACCCACGGTCAGACTGACGATGTAGGCAGGCCAATGAATCGTACTCCATGGATCATCCGCAACTTCCAATCGAAAGACCGTCGTGAGAGCGGCTATCAAGAATCCGATCCACAATAGCGCTTGACCAATCACGAGATAGTGCATGGGATAGCTCGACTTGCTGGAAAAATCCATTGAAATACTAACGACTGAAAATTTGCCACATCGCCGAGCCGACGCCCACCAGTGCTTCACCGACGATGAGACCCGCGGCTAGCGGCACGCCAATCGCGAACCCTATTTGCTTACCTAGAAAGCGATCGCTGAGTATCCGCAGAATATTCCCCAACGTGTATGTCAGCACAATTCCGAAAGGCATGTAGAACCCCAATCCAACCAGCACCCCGATACCGCCCAGTCCGCTGAGCGCCAACAACAATCCCAATCCAGCACCTGCGGTGTAGCGAAACACGGGAGCATCGCCGCTCAATATAGACTGAATCGTGGTGGCTAGCGCCGTAGCTTGCGGCGCAGGCAGTGATGGAGAGCCCATACCGCCGTCTTTGCTGGTCGTGTGGAGCAGCATCATCAACCACACGACCAGGATCGGTCCCAGCCATACTCCCATTAACTGCGCGATTTGCTGACGGCGGGGAATGGCACCGATCAAGTAGCCGCTTTTGAGGTCCAACATGATGTCGGACGCCTGCGCAATGGCCAAACAGATGGCGACGCCGATCACCATGGCGACTCGAATCGTCGTCAAGTCATCCGTGCTGGCCTTCATAGCGAAAATCAGCAGTGTAATCGCAATCAGTGTCATACCCGACAGCGGCGACCAATTCGTCCGACCGACGCATTCAGCCACAATAATCGTCGCCACGCAAATCCAACCTACTCCCAGCAGCGCCAGCAGTGCGGATCGCGCCACTGACAATTGGCCATCGCCGACGAACCAGGACAATCCCACCAAGAAAAGACTACACACGACGATGGCTGCGACGAGCAGCCCGAGTGGCAGTTCGTCCTGGCGTGCAACTTCGCCTCCAATGCGCTGCGACGATGACTTCAATGCGGCCACGGCCGCTAAAATCATCGGCAGTGCCCCGATCATGCCACCCAGAGCAGCTCCAATCAACATGCCTATGCCAGTGGGACGGTACAGAGCCACGCGAATCGAATCCGGCTCGGATGCCAACTTGGCAACTTCGGGCTGGGCAAATGCGGACAGCAACGGTGACAGCACAAAGTAGCACAGGAATCCACCGGCACCAAACCAGAAACCGCCCTTGCCCGATAGATATCCGACCCCGATGGTCATGATCGAGACATAGAAGGTAATGTTCAGCATCGCCGGCAACCCCAACTTCTCACCGGCATGCCAATCGAAATGTTCGCTGCCGGTGGCAATCAGCACGCTCAGTTGGCAGACTACCGCCAGCGCAACACCGCCCAACAGCCACTGAGCCTTGCGAACGCCAGCACCCGGACTCTTGAGAATCGTGGCCACTGCGATGCCACCAGGATAGGGCAGTCGATCAAAGTCGATCATTTGTTTACGTAGTGGAATCACAAAGCCGAGACCGACAACACAACCTAAGATGGCTGCCAAGATGATCAGTGGCTGATTGAAGTTGGCTAAATCGGTGAATTGCTCCTGCTTACTGAGAATTAACAGCGCGGGCAGGCTGAACATAATGCCTGCCGAAGCTCCATTGACTGACGATGCCAACGTCTGATTGATGTTATTTTCAACGATACTGGTACGTCGCAGCGCGCCGCGAAGAACTCCCCAACCCAAAATGGCCGCCAGCTCGGATCCCTCGATCGAAAACCCCAGCATCAGCGAAGCGTAGGCCACGGAAATCGTCAGCACCGCACCGATGCTCCAGCCTACGACGATGGCTGTCCAGGTAAATTCCGGATAGGTACCGGAAATGGGTTGTATTCGCGGTCCAGCTTTCATACTCTGCCTCTTGCTTAGCTCACGTCAGGATGGCCAAGATTGTATATTGCCGTATCGCTGCTGGGGCGAATGACCCCACAAGTTCATTAGGCACATGACCGGCTAGCAGCGACTGCCTCAGACAGCGTCCGAGTTGGATTTTCGCCGTCTGGCTACACATAGTTACTGGTATACTCCTGTGGGCAGCTCGCCTGGGCAGCCGGCCGGAGTGGACACTGAACGCGGGAGTCTGAGATTCCTAGAAACCCAGTCGCAGCTCCCGAATCAAACTTTCCCGTCCCTCAAATTCTTCAAGAACCGCTGAATGGCTTGCAAGGTTTTGGGGCTGGCATGGTGTTCCATGCCTTCGCTGTCGATAGTTGCCGTTTCCTGATCGACACCGATGGCGATTAACAGGCCATACATCATGGCGTGGCGGTGCTGTGCGGCGGCGGCCAGCTTTCGTCCGGACGTTGTCAGTTCCAGCGGCCCGTAGGGCTCGGTCAGCACTAGGCCATCGCGCACTAAACGCCCCACCGTCCGATTGACTGTCACGGCACTGACTGAAAAACGTCGTGCCAAATCCACTGCGCGGCACCGCCCCGTTTGCTGGATTGTCTCGTAAATTGCTTCCGCGTAATCTTCCGCGACTTCAATGCTATGATCCGACCGAATCTTGGGGTGCGCTGGGGCTGGACTAGCATCGTCGGCACTTTGAGCGGGACGATTGCGACGTTTACTGGCTGCCACGGCTGGTCTCAACTAGGACGTGAGAGAAGGAATCAATGTCCATCAGTGTGTGGATTATTGATGAACAGCAATCCGATGTCTAGTCGCCCGATGTCCGATGACGACTTGACGCAAATGTTAGCCTAAGCTAACATTGGGGGCGTAAGCGGGAGTAACCAATGCGCTACAGAGAAAACCGATACACAGTTGCACGATCAGCCATGAGTGGATTCACGCTGGTCGAATTGTTGGTAGTAATCGCGATCATAGGCCTGTTAATTGGACTATTGTTGCCTGCCGTCCAAGCAGCGCGTGAGGCCGCCCGGCGCAGTCAAAATCAGAACAATCTCAAGCAAATCGGAATAGCGATTCTGAACCATGAAACGGCCCTGAAGGTACTCCCGGCGGGCTATCAGTCCGTGCCAGGCTCGAACGACACCTTTGCTATGACCCTTGATGCGTCGCCAGGTTGGGCGTGGGGTGCTCTGATTTTACCCTATCTGGAACAGGTGCAATTAAGTAATCAGTTCGATTTTCGACAGCCAGCCTGGCATACAGTGAATGCTCAACTGGCCAAGGTGCGATTGCCAATGTTTCTGAATCCGGGGGCACCGAACTTCGATGGTGATACGATTGTCCGCAATGCGTCCGGCACCGAACTGGCACAGCTCGCCCGCTCGCATTATGTGGCCAACGTTGGCAACGACGAGCCCTGGGGGCATCAGCCGCCGCTGCCTGATTGGCGGAAGGTTGCCAATGGTCCGTTCTATCGCAATTCTCGAGTGGCTTTGGCCGAAGTCACCGACGGACTGACAAATACTGTCTTCATTGGCGAGCATACTACGATCAGTGACAAGACTTGGGTGGCAGTTGTGCCAGGCAGTGTTTCATGCCCCATCGATCCCCAACGTCACCCCTTCACCCAATGCGATGCGGCAGCTACCTATGTGTTGGCACATACCGGTCCGAGTATTGCCGAACCGAACACTATTCACCCCCCCTCTTTTCCGACTTGCCACGTTTGCCAAATGTACTCGCCGTGGAGCGCCGGGGGAGGCCATGTTCTATTGGGTGACGGCAGCGTACGACATATTGCAACCAGCATCAATTTGGATACGTGGGCGGCACTCAATACGATCGCAGGAGGAGAGGTTGTTTCGTATGACTAGTAGACAACTCCGGCAAAAGGCTCTCATGGGGCTGGTGACTTGCTTGACAGTCAGTTTATGCCTGATCGGTTGTGGTCGACAGCCGTTGGTTCAGAGTCCAGAAGCCCTGTCCCTGATTAGCCAAGTCTACACCGCCTGCAATACTCGAAACGAGAAGCGCATAGCTATCTGTCAGACAGAACTGGATGAGCTGATCGCGGTCAACAAGTTGAGCGATGTGGAGCAACAGGCGTTCCGCAGAATTCTTGAATTAGCCAGGAACGGTCAATGGGAATCAGCCGAGAAACAGGCGCTCGACTTTGCCAACGACCAAGTGCGCTAGCCACACCAACTGTTGGGCGAGGTTGTCCCCCGCAATCGTCCACCTCGGCTACAATGTCGGCATGGATCATCAGAATCGACTAACGTGATAACTCTGCATTTACCAGGATCGGAATTATGCCTCTGCTCAATTATACGGGAAAAACCTGGCGCCTGAGATCGAGCCCATTCGTGCTTGCAACCGGCCGGACAATCAGCGCCAGAAGTTTGTGGGCTACCAAGGCTCCGCCGGTGCGCTTAGTTTACTGCCAACGCGTGTTGTTCAGCCTTGTATTGCTGGCTGTAGTCGGTGTAACACCACCGGCCCGATCCAATCCACCTGACGAACCTGCATCCCATCCATCGAACATGAAAAATCCATTTTTTGAAGCCAGTCAACTGCCTTTTGAGGCTCCCGATTTTACCACCATCAAGAGCGAACACTTTCTGCCGGCTTTTGAAGCTGGCATGACAGAGCAGCTTGACCAAGTGCAAAACATCGCAGAGAACCAGCAGCCGCCCACCTTTGCTAACACCATCGAACCGCTTGAACGAAGCGGTGAAATTCTGCGGCGGACGCAACGGGTGTTCTTCAACCTGTCTTCGTCTGACTCCACGCCAGAGATACAAAAAATTCAAATTGCTGTGGCACCGCGGCTAGCGGCACACCGGGACAATATCTACTTGAATGGAAAACTGTTCCAGCGCGTCGATCAATTGTACCAGCAACGGGACAAGTTGAATTTAGACGAGGAGCAGCAGCAACTGCTTAAAGAAACGCACCGTTCGTTTGTGCGGGCGGGTGCCAAATTGGATTCTCAACAACAGGCCCGTATACGTCAAATCAATGAAGTACTGTCCTCGGCCAGCACCGAATTTCAGAATAATTTGCTAGCCGTGACCGGCGAACGAGCCGTGCTGGTTGATGAACTTCAACACTTGGATGGACTGAGTGATGCTGAAATCGCTGCGGCTGCCAAGGCCGCCGCAGAAAAAGGTCACACGGGAAAGTATCTGCTGAGCATTACCAACACCACGCGACAGCCAGTACTGATTCAGCTCAAAGATCGCAGCATCCGACAGCGTGTCTGGCAAGCTTCCGCCTTCCGAGCGATTGGCGAGCATGGTGGCATTGATAATCGTGAACTGGTCATGCAGCTGGCTAAGCTTCGCGCCGAAAAGGCGGCGATCTTAGGTTATGACAGCCATGCGCACTACGCGTTGGAAACGCAGATGGCCAAAACACCAGCTGCCGCTCAGAAGATGTTGCTAGACCTGGTACCGGATGTCGTGGCCCGTGTGCATCAGGAGGCGGCGGATATTCAAGCTGCCATGCTGGCCGACGGCATTTCCGATCAAATTCAACCCTGGGACTGGGAATACTACGCAGAAAAAGTTCGCCAGAGCCGCTTTGGCTTTGATGAATCGGAAGTCAAACAGTATTTGGAGCTGGACAGCGTTCTCAAAAATGGCGTGTTTTACACCATGAACCGCTTGTTTGGCGTGCGTTTCGAGGAACGACACGATTTACCGGTATACCATCCCGACGTTCGCGTGTTTGATGTGATGGATGCTGACGGTAGTCAAATTGGCCTGTTTTACGCGGACTACTTTGCGCGGCCCAGCAAACGCGGCGGCGCCTGGATGAGCAGCTTCGTTGAACAATCCAAACTGCTAAATCAGAAGCCGGTTATCGTTAACGTAATGAACATACCCAAACCGGTAGATGGCAGCCCGGCGTTGATCAGCTTCGATCATGCAACGACCATGTTTCATGAACTAGGCCACGGTGTGCATGGACTGTTTTCTGATGTGCGTTACCCGACGCTGGCAGGTACCTCGGTTCCACGCGACTTTGTAGAATTTCCTTCAACGTTCCAGGAGGACTGGGCGATTCATCCTGAGGTCTTGGCTAATTACGCCCGCCACTACCAGACCGGTGCTGTCATGCCGGCTGAATTGCTCAAGCAGGTCTTGGCCGCCGGCAAATTCAATCAAGGCTTTAACACTTTGGAGTACTTGGCGGCAGCGCTGTTGGATTTGCGCTGGCACTCCCTGCGTGCCGAGCAGGTTCCCAGTGATGTTGAAGCTTTTGAAGCGAAGTCATTATCTGAGTTGGGCGTCGACTTGCCCATGGTGCCACCGCGATACAAGAGCGCCTACTTCGCTCACATCTGGCCCGGAGGATATTCGGCCAGTTACTACGCTTATCTGTGGAGTGAGATTCTGGCCGCTGATAGCTTTGCGGTTGTGCAAAGCCAGGGCGGACTTACAGCCACCAGTGGTCAGAAGTTTCGAGATACGGTTCTGTCGCGCGGCGGCAGTCGCGAGCCAGATCAACTGTACCGCGATTTTGTGGGCCGCGATCCGCAAGTGGATGGACTATTGATTCGCCGTGGACTGAAGGTTCCTGCAAATTAGCTGAGGCAATGCAATAGCAACTGCTGTGGAGCTAAGACAAACGGCGTACTGGTTAGAGATCGGGCATCGATGATTCCACCGTCTGGCGACGGTAGCTACCAAGTTGAGGCGCGCCTTAGCTCCACAATAGATACAACAACATCAACATGATGGCGATGATGATGGCGGTGTATCGCGCGACGGCAATCGAGGCCGGTGACGAAGCTGCGTCGCTCAAGTCGCCTGATTGGCGCTCTCCCACCAACCATGAATTGGGCATCCACCACAACCAGGCCGCCAGCACGCCAAAGACGCTGGCAAACGCCAATTGACCAATTTGGATATCGGTCCAGCCAAGCAAGGCCTGACTGGCAGTCCACTGCGCAATCAGTCGGCTGATAACTGTGACCCAGATTAGCTCACCGCCGCTCATCTTCTTCAGCCTCTCTGTTTGCCCGCAGTTCGGCGTTTGACTCAGGCAAGTGCGGCAGCCAACACACAAGCCCTCGCAGTCGCTGTCGATCGTACGGTTTAGTCATCAAACTGACGACCATGGTGACTGCAATTGCGATCACAAACGACCACCAGGCAACCCATAGAAACAACAGTCCGTTGTACCACAACGTCACAGATGATGACACGCCCAGCAACATGCCGGCCAGGCCACCCCACTGCGTTACGCGACTGGAAAGCATTCCCAACAACAGTAGCGCCAGCAGCGGACCTTGAAAGAAACTCAAGAAGGTTTGAAAGGCTTCAAACACCGAATTGAACTGCTGGCGGATGACGCTGGAACTCAATACGCCCAACGTCAGAAAGGCAACTACCAGTATGCGCCCCACCCACAGCGTCTCGCGATCGCCTGAATTGGGCCGAATCAATGGCCGATAGATGTCGGTCACGCACAGCGTGGAGGCCGAATTTACATACGAATCTAAATTCGACATGATGCCAGCGAAAAATGCGCCTAACACGATACCCAGCACGCCAGTTGGTAGAAGTTTGACGAGTTCTGGCAAAACGATTCCTGACTGCCATTGGTCACTACCCGGAGGACCGAGCCGATCGCTGAGCAGGGCTAACCCGATCAAACCGGGAACGACCAGCAGGAATGGAAACACGATTTTGATAGCCGCGCACAGCAGATACGATGCGCGGGCCTCGGCCTGGCTGCGTGTGCCGAACGTGCGCTGCACAATAGCTTGATTGCCGATCCAGTACGCCGGACCAAGCACAAAGCCCAACCCTAACAGGACTGCCGGCCAAGGATAGTCCTTGTCGTCGGCCGGACGCAGTAACTGAAAATGGTGCTGTGTGTCGGGCAACTGGGCGACACGCTCGCGCAGTCCGCTCCAACCGCCAACTTCACCCAGCCCAATCGCGCAGATCATGATGGCGCCAATGATCAGCACAATGCAGGACACAAAATCGGTATACACAACGGCCTTCAAACCACCGATGCAGGTATACAGGCCCACCAACAACGCCGTGAGCAAAACTGCACCCATAAAGGGCATGCCCAGTAGACTCTCAAACATGGTGCCCGCGCTGACAAAGATGACACCCAACGTACCGATCATGAACAGCGCCCAGACGATGGCAAAGCACAGCCGCACTGCTTGGTTGTAGCGCAATCCGAGGTATTCAGGAATCGTATACACACCTGCCATCCACAGCAGCGGCATGAACACGAACGCAGCAATCAAGACTGGAAAGATACAGCCGATCAAATCGAAGTTGGTCATTACCAGCCCAAAGCGATATCCGTCGTCGGCTAGGCCCATCATATCCTTGGCACCGATGTCGGATACGACCAACGACGTACCGACAGCCCACCACGGCAACGAACGTCCGCCCAGAAACAAATCCAATCCCGACTTCGCTCCTCGACCGACCCACACACCCAGCGCGGCAACGCTAATCAAATAGGTGCCGACAAACAGTAGATCGATAATGGAAAGCTGCATGATTACCTCGTAGGCCAGCGGCGTATGGGTAGCGACCAGCGCCAGACGTTCCGTGAACTGGCGTTTCGCCGTCTGGCGACGCTGGCTAGTGGTGTATTCTTGCTTGGCCGCTCGCCTCAGTTCGTTACCGTTCGACTCTTGGTCGTTACCGCCTGACCCTGGGCCTGTCGGAGTCGGGTTATTGTGACTGGCACCGACAGGCTTGACAATCCTGCCTACGCTGCGCTAATCCCCTGGCCAATCAAACGCAACAGAATGTTGTTATTCGCTCAACTAGGAAACGTGCCGTCATGACATGGAATGAAGTTTGGGAAGCGCAAATCGCAGACTGGGTTCAGCAGCAAATGACTGGTGCTGATGCCGCGCACGGCTTGGACCATGTGCGACGCGTGGTCGTCAACGCTCGGATGATTGCTGTACAGGAAGGTGCCATATTGTCGGTCGTTCTTCCTGCCGCCTGGCTACACGATTGTGTGATTGTCGCTAAGAATTCGTCGCTACGAGGACAAGCTTCGCGATTGGCTGCCGAGCGTGCTGGCCAGTATTTGCGGTCGATCAACTATCCGACGAATTTGATCGATGCTATCGCTCACTGCATCCAGGCTCACAGCTTTTCGGCAGGAATAACGTGCGAGACGTTAGAAGCGCAAATCGTACAAGATGCCGACCGTCTGGAAGCCCTAGGTGCAATTGGCATCGCCCGCTGCTTGATGACCGGAGGAGCCTTGCGGCAACAGTTGTATGATCCGCAATCACCGTTTCCGGTCAATCGAGCGGCTGCCGATGATGTTTATTCGATCGATCACTTCTTCGTCAAGTTGTTTCGCTTGCCCAGCACTATGCACACGGCGACTGGGCGTCAATTGGCTGGCCGACGATCGGCCTTCATGATCGAATTCTTGCGTCAGCTAGCATCAGAAATCGCTGCCGATCCACAGCAGCTTGAATGGGCCCTGCGCAATGCGACTTTGCCAAACCAGTCAGGCCAGGCAGGGGGTCAATGACAGCACCCTACAGAAAAACCCGGTTGCTTGAACAACCGGGTTTTAGCTTGAACAGACTTAGCGCCAGTCCGACCGATATTGCGGGCTGAGGTACCTACCAGCGACCGCGGCCACCACCGCCTCCGCCGCCTCCGCCACCGCCGCCGCCTCCGCCGCGACGATCTTCACGCGGACGAGCTTCATTGACGGTGACTGATCGGCCAGCGATATTTCTAAGGTTAACGCCTTCAATGGCATCACGACCTTCTTTGGCATCTCGCATTTCGACAAACGCGAAGCCTCGCGAACGCCCTGTCTCGCGATCCTTGACGATGCTTACAGACTTGACTTGTCCGTACTCGGCAAACGCAGATTCCAAATCGGCTTCAGTTGCCTGAAAGCTCAGATTACCCACATAAATGTTCATACCAAAATCTCCTCGTAGTGAAACGAAATTGCCTGAAACTGCATCAGGCACAAACAGGAGATCGTACAGAAGAGCTTGAGCAACAATCACACTCAGTTTTGGTGAGTGAGAAGCATCACGTTCCAGCCGTAGGCACTAGAACAACCGAACAGGATCCGAAATCAGAGGAACTATACAAGCTCAGCCCAGAAGGAAATCCAACTCAATCGTCATAACTACTTGAACGAAACCGCTTTTAGCAAACATCCTCAGCGAATCTACCTGAACGCCATCCGAACTAATTCAACATCTGCTTAGCCCGTGCGTCAGTGGAAGTTTACAGCAACGTCGTTCGCCAGTCCAGATAACTTGCGCTGTCATTTGCTCGGAATTACCAAATTTGGTCCAGTTGGGCGGCCTAGTCAACTTAGGTCTTTAGCTCCAATTTTAAGTAATTGCCGCCGCAAATAATCCAGCGCAGCCTGAGAGGCACGCCAGCGGATCAAGTTCCGATCACCCGGCAGCCGCAGCCGCAGTGATTTGGTTTGTCGAGCATCGCTATAACCAACAAATACCGTTCCCACCGGCTTCTCCGGACTTCCTCCACCCGGTCCGGCCACGCCGGTGGTAGAGATTGCGAAATCCGTGCCAGCTCGCTCGCGGAGGCCACAGGCCATCGCTTCGGCCACCTCGGCCGATACGGCCCCCTGAGCTTCAATTAGTTCGCCGGGTACTCCCAGTAACCGAGTCTTAACGGCATTGTGATAGGCGACCACGGCCTGAATAAAGTAGGCCGATGATCCCGGAATATCGGTCAATCGCTGAGCTACCAGGCCGCCGGTACAGCTTTCGGCCACCGCTACCGTCTTGCCCGCATCGCTCAACAACTTACCCACTACCTCTTCCATCGTTTCGCCGTTCAGGGCAAAAAGGGCGATGCCCAGCTTGTCGGCAATTCGCGTGGCCAGTTCGTCGTTCAGCCGGTCGGCTTCGGTCTGGGTAGGTCCCTGCGCCGTCAATTGCACCTCCACTTCGGTTTTATTGAACAGCGTGGCCGTCTTCGGGTTTTGATACTGCGTGTAGATTGGTGCAATCAGCTCGTCCAGAAAGGACTCGCCCATACCCGATACTCGCAACACCTTGCGACGCACACTGACCTGGCCAGCGCGTTGTCTCAGTCGTGGTAACACTTGCGCCTCGAACATGGGCTGCATCTCCTTGGGCGGTCCGGGCAGAATGAATAGGTCGCACTGGCCGGTACGGATCCATTGACCTGGTGCCGTTCCGTTAGCATTGATCAGCACTTCAGCTTGTTCGATAACCAGCGCCTGCACGCGATTCTTTTCGGGCATGTCATATCCCAGGTGAACAAATCGCTGGCGAATCGCTTCCAGCAACTCCTGGTGATAGACTAGCTCTCGTCCCAGGGCTGCCGCCGCGCACTGTCGAGTCAAATCATCTTCCGTTGGCCCCAGACCACCGGTAGTGATGACCACCTGGGACCTGGCGATGGCTTGAGCGATGCTGGCTTGCAGAGACGGTACGTCGTCACCCACGATTGTTTTGAGCCGAACTTCGATGCCGATTTCGTTCAGTCGCTCGGTTAGCCACAGACTGTTGGTGTCAATTCTCGTGGGTGTCAGCAGTTCGGAGCCAATGGCGATAATTTCAGCGGTGATCATGAGGGCAACCGTATCCGTCGGAGGCAAACTGGAAAGTGGCGCGTATAATGTTAGCCAGTTACTACAGGGTGCCTACGGTCATGACCACGCCGGCTCGAAAAAGCCTCGCAGTCGCTACGCCACTGGGAACTGGCGAGTCGTGGCGATCAAGATAATACCTGGCTTAGCCGACTTGGCAGCTAATTGGCTGATATATTCGCTGTCGGCATGGACGCGTTCATAGATTGTCGCCACTGTACCAGTCGCGCATGTAGATCGCTGGTAATCTCTGACTGCTCCTTGGCCAAATTGTGCGACTCGCCTATGTCCTGTTCGAGATCGTACAGTTCCAAGCGACGATCCTCCAGGAACTCCAGCAGCTTCCAGCGTCCGCTTTGGATCAGGCTAACTGGCGTAGTGCGCCACGAGTTCTTTCCCGCCCCCAAGTAGCCCGGAAAATGCTGATAGATCGCCTCGCGCGCCAGCTTGGCATGCGGATTTCGCAGCAGCGCCGCGAGACTCTCTCCGTCCAAGGATTGTTGCGGCCTGGGTGCACCAGAGACTTCCAGCAATGTGGGAAACATGTCCACGTGAATGGTCGGTTCATTACATGCCGACCCCGGTACCGTCACGCCGGGCCAGCGGACAATCAATGGAACTCGAGTTCCCCCTTCATACAAGCTGCCTTTGCCGCTCCTGAGTGGATGGTTGTCAGTCACGTCTCCCGATTCTTTAATGCCTTCGCGCACATAACCACCGACGCCGCCGTTGTCGCTGGTAAAAATCAGCAGCGTCTTATCGGACAAATTCAATTGGTCAAGGGTGTGCATGATTCGCCCTACGCTCTCATCAACAGAATAGATCATGGCTGCGTAAGTTGAATTGTTATGCCCGCCGTCTGACGGCTTGCCGGCAAACCGCTGAACTGTTTCCGGCTTGGCCTCGTGGGGGGAATGCACACCAAAGTGTGGTAAATACAAGAAGAACGGCTGATCCTGATGCCGAGTGATGAAGTCCACCGCTCGATCGGTCAGGAAATCTGCCAAGTACTGCCCGGACGGATAGGTGACCCGGGGATTGGTCCGAAAGTTGAAATGCTGTCCAGCGCTAACGATGGCCTCGTCGAAGCCGCGCTGGCTGGGATGATAAGCCCCCTTATCGCCAATATGCCATTTACCAAACATCCCCGTGGCATAACCAGCGCGCTTGAGCTGTGCGGCGATTGTGTCTCGATCCAACGGCAGTTCCGTCAGATTATCGACAGGCCGCAACGGCCGGCTGCGCCAGTTAAAGCGGTCGATGTTGCCAACAGTATAAACGCCGGTGCGAGCCGGATACTGACCGCTCATAAGCGCCGCCCGCGTGGGTGTACAATTTTGGCAGTGATGGTGATTCAGTAGCTTCATTCCTTGGTCAGCCAGACGATCGATATTGGGCGTCTCGTAGTACCGGCTGCCAAAGCAGCCCAAATCGGTATACCCTAAATCATCAGCCATGATAAAGATGATGTTGGTAGCTGCTGGCCGAGTGTTAGACTGTACATCGGCCCAGGTGCTCTGCGTGGTCCACAGCGCACAACACGCGATGGCTGCTAACCAGCCCTGGGGCCAGTAACTCAAGCGAGCATTGTTGAGGATCATGGTCATGATGGGGCCAGTCTAAATTAAGGTCAAACAAACGTTGCGCCAACAATCCACACACACTATCGAACTTAGTGATTTACTGTAACACGCCAGCCGCCTTCGGGCCATGCTGTGACTGAGATAAAATTCTTCAACCACGGCAATTGATCGGTTTCATGTGCACGAAGTCTGCCAACAATGAACCACCAGCCACCCCACCAATCTCTAGACGACCAGCGACGATTGCCACGATCGTTGTGGGTGGTGAGTTGGATATCGTTTCTGGCCGACATCTCGGGTGAAATGATTTTTCCGCTGCTGCCTCTATACATGGTGGTGGTGCTGGGTGCCTCACATACCCAGCTCGGCCTGATGGAGGGCGCTGCGGTCTTACTGGTAGCGTGGATGTCAATCTGGTCAGGAGCACGCAGCGATGTCAGAAAGCATCGTGCTGTGTGGATGCGCTGGGGCTATGGTCTGCCAGTGTTGGGCAAGTTGCTGATTGCGGTGGCTGTCACTTGGCCGGTGGCTGTTGGTGGTCGATGGCTGGACCGCTTCGGCAAAGGATTGCGGAGCGCGCCACGCGATGCTTTGATTGCCGATTTAGTGGACGCTGCGCAGCGCGGTCGGGCTTTCGGATTGCACCGTGCGTTTGATACTGCCGGTGCGCTGCTGGGGGTCTTGCTGTCAGCGGTGCTGTTGTGGTGGCTGGCCGGCAGTCCGGCGACAAATGTGGCGGCGACCGATTCTAACCCTGCGCAACACATTCAACCTTGGGTCTTCCGGATGATTATCGGTGTGGGGGCTGTGCTGGGTCTGGGGTCGTTGTTGTTGACCTGGTGGATTGAAGACCCGCAGCCTGAACTTGATCCTAAACCTGCCAATGATTCAAACGATCGCCACGGCGCGGCGACTTTTCAAACTTGCGAGGCACGGCCTCTTGTAGCGGAACAAAGTTTATTCGGCCTGCCCAAACAATACTGGATCGTGCTGGGTTGCCTGGCACTGTTTGGTTTGGCCAATAGTAGCGATGCATTTCTATTGCTGCGCGCCAGCCAGTTGGGAATGTCGCCGTGGCAAGTCGTTATGGCTTATGCCACATTCAACGTGTCGTATACCATCGTTTCCTATCCGGCGGGAGTGTGGAGCGACGGTGCTGGGCGCTGGCGTGTCATCGGACTCGGCTGGAGCATCTACGTGGTCGCCTACGCGGGAATGGCACTGTTGAATGATACGCAGGTACAGTATGTCTGGCCGCTCATGGCACTGTACGGCGTCTACATGGCGCTGACCGAAGGGGTCGGCAAAGCACTGATCGCCGATCAAGCACCTGTGCTGGCGCGCGGCCGTGCACTGGGTATCTTTCAGGCGACATTGGGGACTTGTGGTCTGCTAGCCAGCCTGCTGGTCGGCTTGATTTGGGACACATGGAGCAGTTCTGCCGCGCTTGGAACCAGCGCTTTACTGGCCTGCCTGGCATTGTTGATGGTTCTGGTTGCTTGCTTGGTGGCCCGAAGGCAGCGATAATTGAGTTCTGTACGGCCAATGTGATGCGTAACCGTTCACGCGATTTGTATGAACGGCCAAGACAAAACAAAATGAGGTGATCCATGTCTACGGTACTCAAAGGCGTTACGCTGGCCGAGTATGAGGCTCACGAACGAGCGTCCGAGATAAAGAGCGAATACTATCGCGGCGAGATATTCGCCATGGCTGGCGGTTCCGCCAATCACGGTCTGATAGCTGCTAACATCGTGCGCGAGCTGGGCAATGCGCTCAAAGATCGACCGTGTCGGGTTTTTAACAGCGACCTGCGTGTCAAGGTCGAAGAGACGGGCTTGTACACTTATCCAGATGTGTCTGTTGTCTGCGGGCCGTTGCAGTACGACAACGATGTTAGCCAGACGGTGACCAATCCTATCTTGCTGGTCGAAGTTCTGTCGGATGCTAGCGAGTCGTACGATCGCGGCACCAAGGCAACTCATTACCGCCGCATTCTCAGCCTCCAAGAATTTGTACTGGTTTCTCAGAAGAGTTCTGCCGTAGAGACGCTAGTTCGTCAGGCCGCCGGTGCTTGGCTGTTGCGCGAGGCGTGCCGTTTGGAAGAACACATTCGATTCCAGTCGCTCGATCTGTCGCTGGCCCTAAGCGAAATCTATCGCGGCGTGACGTTTGACCCCGACGCTATCATGCGCTAGCACTCGGAAATAATGCGAGCGGGTTGGGGAGTGTTTAGCCGGGCCGCAAACAAATGTAGCAACCGTCACCAGTCGCTGGCTAGCGTGCCAGACCAGCATCTGGCGAAAGTGGCTACTGAAAATGTCCAACTACAGGTCGCCTGATAGACTCGGTGAAGTATCTGGCTCAGGATAAGCTTCGCGATAAGGTCGTCGTTGCTGGTAGAGTCGCCGTCGAGCATCGATTTGTTGGATCAGTTCCTTACGCGGGTCATCTTTGAGTAACTCCAAGGCTTTCTTGGCAGTAGCTACAGCCTCGTCATAGCGCTGATTCGCTGCCAAGGCGACAGCCAATGTGTCAAGATACTCAGCGAATCGTCCTCCCGTCAATTCATGCGCCTGCTGTGCCAGCATTAATGCGCGTTGACTGTGCCATGCATCGCCAGTTGGCCGCGTGGCCAGCACCCAAGCGAAATCGTTCAGTACCACCACGTTGTTAGCCTCTAATTGCACAGCAACTTCAAAAGCCTCGATGGCTTCTGGGATGCGTCCCACTTCAACCATAGCCACCGCCAATTGATGTCGCGCCTCGGCGGAATCTGGCTGTTGCTCACTGGTTCTCTTCCGTTCTTCCAGTTTCATTCGAATCACATCGTCGGTCGTAACGGTCATGATCCAATAACGTTCGGCCGGAAACCAGCCTATTGAGAAAGGCAGAGGCCCCGCCTGGCTAGTGTAGAAGCCGGCACCGAACCCTGGTCGCATCGAAGAAACCAGTGGATGTACCGACACGAACAGCTCTTCCACTTGCGCAGCATCCACCAAAAGTTGCCTGGGCACGTTGGTATTGTTCTCAGGCAACACCAAAGCGTCGTCCAGTTGCAATGTGCTGTCCAGTCGGTTGAGCGACTTAAACCCGAGAGCATCCATGTAATATTGAAAACCCCAGTGTCCGGTGTAATACAGATGCTGCTTGCGCTGACCAAACCGCTGATCCGTTTCCATCGCCTGGGCTGCTGATCGAGCTGAATTGGCCCACCAGGTATCAGCCCAAGCAACACACATGGCCAGCACGGCAGCGAATACCAGCGGAACAAAGCGGGTCGGGCTGTGGATTCTGGCAATCGCGCCCGGCAACGCTGGCAATGCCCTGACGATTAACAGGCTGATTGGTGGAGCCATCGGCAGCAGCGATCGACCATTGACGGTCCAATTAAGCAGTGAACAGAACACAAAAGTTCCCGCCACCCACAGTCCCAATAGCCAAGCGTCAGCATCGCGACGGCTCAATACATCACGCCCAGCCAACACAAGTGCACCGGCTCCGCCGATCAAAAATAGAGCAAACTGAACAATGAACAGCAATGACTGAGCGGACGTTAGCGACGCCCAATAGGTCGTGTTCAAATCCAAAGCGATTGGTAACAGTAGTGCAACCAACAAGCATAGACCGCAGACTATCGCAAACGACCGCCATGAACACAGCAAGGGTGCATAAAACAATATCGCTGCTAGACACCCTCCGGTAAATGTTAGCCCAACGGCGATCCGATAAGGAACGCTATTTTGCACACCACCAGCCAATAGCGCATGATCCCCAGCACCGCGCAACAGAGAATGCCCGTACAACGAGGACATGTAGGCGTCGTAGGCCAAGACGATGGCTATTGGAATCAGCAAGTAAGCCACTCGCCAGCGCACATCTGACCAGCGCAGCACTGAATAGGCCAACAACAACGGAACGACCGCCGCCGCATAATACTTGGTAACGATGCCCGCACCGATCAATACAGCGCTCAGGATCGCCCAGCCATGGCTGTGCCGATCGGCGCCCCAAATCCACAAAACCACCGCCCAAATCCACAGCGACAGCATGATCACGTCGCACATCAGCGTGGTACCTGAGACCACAAACACGGGACTAAAGACCATGATCAGCGTGGCCAACAGGGGCTGACTACAGAATCGCCGCGCCAAATAGTACATCCCCACCGCAGCAGCCATGGCCGGTAACAAGAACGCCGAGTGTAGGGCAACTTCACTCCAGCCGACGATGGCTGCCGCCAGCGCCATATAATAACTGGCCAATGGCCCGTTCTGCTGGACTTCATGCAGCGGCATCTGATGGCCGTACCAGTTAATCACCAGTCCAAAGGGATCGGCGGGATGCTGGCTAATCTGTTTGGCAACGTAGATAAACACCGTGTCGTCCAGATGAACCGCCTTGGTCAAAAACGGTACCAGCGCGATCAGCGCGGCGGCGGCACAAACGAACGGATCGTACCAGTTACCAGGCTCAGAAGCCGGAGTAGTCGGCAGCGAGTGGGGCGCGGCTGCCTGAGTGTTCCGCACTCTGGTGACCAGTCGAGGTTTACTACTATTTGCGGTCCGACGTACCATACAATGCGTTGTTTAGTCTGAAGAGAAATCGACTCGGAGAATCTTTTCGGTTTTCAATACTCCTCGTTGCTCGTCGGGTTTTTTAGTACGAGTACCGCCAAAGGCTGAGTACGAAAGGAGAAGACTTCCAGACCGTTGATATCTTAGTGAAGCTGGCGATCATCAAGAAGCGTCCAAATATCCGGGTAACCTCGCCGGGATCGACGAGCACACTATAATACTAGCCCCCGTCGATTCCATAGAGCCGGATCGACCTGAAATGCGTTTAGATTTTTGCGACTCATGTGCTAGGAACAACATGCCCGTTCTCTCCCAGTTTTCAACTCTCCGCCACGAAATAGGCGGTATCGCCATAGCCGACTTGGCACAGCGCTTTGGAACCCCCAGTTACGTTTACGACCTGCCGGTGATCATGGAACGCGTGGAGGACCTGCGGGCCTTCGACAGTATTCGTTATGCGCAAAAAGCGTGCAGCAACATCGCGATTCTTGACCGGCTGCGGCGAGCCGGCGTATTAGTAGACGCGGTCAGCGCCGGGGAGATTGGTCGAGCCCTTCAAGCCGGCTACCGGCCCGATCAAATCAACTACACCGCCGATGTCTTCGACCGCGATGCGTTGCAACTGGTTGTCGAGCACAACGTACCGGTGAATATCGGATCGCCGGATATGATCGACCAACTGGGCCAGCGCGCTCCGGGGCGTAACATTACACTGCGCATCAATCCCGGCTTTGGACATGGTCATAGCCAAAAAACCAACACCGGCGGGCCACAGTCCAAGCACGGCATCTGGCACCAGCATATCGACGATTGCTTGCTGCGCGCCGATCGACATGGCTTAGTCGTCACCGGAATGCACATGCATATCGGCAGCGGCACCGATTTCGAACATTTGTCGCAGGTATGCGGGGCCATGGAACAGGCCTGCGAGCAGGTCGGTCGCACGGTGACCACCATCAGTACCGGCGGAGGGTTGCCTGTCCCCTACCGAGCCGGGCAATCCTACGTGGACCTGAACCAATACTACCAGTTGTGGAACGCCACGCGCGAGCGCATTGGGAATCGGCTAGGACATGCCCTGCATCTGGAAATTGAACCCGGTCGATACTTGGTGGCGGAGTCGGGTTATCTGATCACAGAAATCTGCGCTATCAAGACGATGGGCGAAAACCTGTTTTACATGGTCGATGCGGGCTTCAATGATTTAGCCCGGCCCATCCTGTACGGTGCCTATCACCCCATCTCCGTCTGTCATCGCAACTCGCGCGCCAGCCACACCCAAGTAGATGTTGTTGTCGGTGGTCCATTGTGCGAATCAGGCGACATTTTTACGCAGGAAGAAGGGGGATTCGTCAGCCGTCGCACGTTGCCAGCGGCCCAAGTAGGCGACTGGTTGATACTGGAAGTCGCCGGAGCCTACGGCTTTGCCATGTCCAGCAACTACAACAGTCGCTTCCGTGCCTGCGAAGTCATGATCGAAAACGGCCAGTCCAAACTAATCCGCCGCCGCGAGAGCCTCAAGGAACTGCTGGAACTGGAAAGCGTGCCGCCAACGCAATGATAGCTAGCAGGCTCGACGACGAACCGCCAGCATATTCTCCAGTCAGCTACCCCAAGCAAATCAAGTATCCATTACTAAGACTACGCCAACGGAGCCAATCGCAGAGTCTGGCGGAGATCGTCTTTGGACATGAATACAAATAACTGGCCGGCGTGGACGATTGCCGCAGTGGACCAGCCTGAACTGCGATCGGCCACGAGTTGCAACCGGTCAACGACTCCTTCCACGGGCCGAGGTTCGGAGAGCTGAAAAATGTACAGCTCGCGTCCAGTAGACAGCAGCACCTTCCACAGTCTGCCGCTCGCAGACAATTTGGTTTTGTGCATGGCGCGGAATTGAATGGCCTCGGTCAATGAAGCATTGAGAAAGCGACTGAGAATGTGGTCAAGCTCACCCGTGTCTGATTGCGAGACGCTGGAATTGAGCGTGTCCCACGAATCGGATAGCGATAACTGCTCGGCACAGATGGCAACTAACTGGGAGCGCGGCACAGGCTGCCAAGCTCGGATCGTAACCCAGCCCAACAACAAGCTGGCTGCCACTGCAGCCAGTCCCAGCCACAGGCGACGCTGTGCAGATTGCCCTTCAGCAGCATTTTGGACTGTCGTCGTAGCGGGCTGAACCCCAGATTCATCCGGCGATGAAACGGGATGGACCGCTCGCCTGACAGCATCATCGAGCGTCTGGCCGCAGGTCACATCAGGCTGGTCGATGTCCAGCAACTGCGATAGCCGCTGATGGGCACGCTGGCGAGCTGACGCAGGAACAGGAAAAGCGTTCAGCAATCCTATGATCTGCCGATCGTCGGCATCCAAGTCCAACTGTTCAAGAGGATTCATCATCACGGCTCCGTGCTCATAACTAGCGGACGCTCTCCGGCATCCTTCGGTTCGTCAGTCCGCATTACGCTGGGCGTCGTCTTCGGCTCAGCCAGCGTGAGCAGCGCTTGCTTCAGATGACTGCGGCCGCGACTGAGACGGCTCATCACCGTACCAATGGGCAGAGATAACTCGGTAGCGATCTCGGTGTAACTTTTGTGCTCAAAGTAAAACATCAAGACCACCGTCCGAAACTCCACCGACAACTGCTGCATCGCTAGATGAATCCATTCGTAATCCTCCAGTACACCCACTGAATCGCTGGCCGGAGCCTCACGCTCAATTGGCTCCTGAACCACTGCTGACTGCCCACGGCACCAGCGGGCGAATTCATTGCGTGTTATGGCCAACAGCCAACCAACAGCCGCCTCCGGCTGACGAAGCTGATGCGCGGACTTGACCGCCCGCAAAAAGACCTCTTGCGCAATGTCTTCGGCAGAGTGCTGAGCACCCGACAGATGGTAGGCATAGCGGTACACCCGGTCGTAATGCTCATCCAGCAAACACTGGGCCAGCCCCGGCTGTTGCGGCTGGCTGGTCGGTTGGGAATCTGCCATCGGGAGTCCTATGTACTAGGAGCAGTCAGATCCATGAAATATTCCCGTCGCACTGGGGAAAATCAAGGATTGATTGCCTAAGCATTGAGCTCAATTTTGGGACTGTCGGCGATATTCACCCACACATGCACATGCGGTGCACCACGGAAATGCCAAACGAAACTAGGGCCTTCCAGCCGCCAGTTATCCCACACGCGATCTTGGCCGATATCGTGATCGGTGTAGAAGGATAGGAAGCAGCCTTCTAGCCCTCCTTGGGCTTGCAAGCATTGCAGTGCCTCCTGTCGGTCCGTCTGTCGAAAGGGGTCTAACAGCGACGTCAGCGAGCGTCTTAATTCTTGCTGCTGATCGCTGGACAAGTCGGTAACGGGAATACCGGTAAATCCGCCGGCCTTTCCTCGAAAGGCAACCGCCTGTTCTCTGGGGGTGGTGGCAACTTCGGCTGCTCGACGCTGTTTGCCATCGAGCATCTGATAGATTTGGTTGACCTGCACGGCCTGCTGCCAGAATACATTGCCAGCGTGATCTTTCCCTTCGTCAAACGCCCCTGGATCATGCCCGTAGAAAATCGGACCGCCGAAGGCCACACTTTCTGCTGTGTTACCGTCGCAGCGCAGTGTCATGTGCCGACCGGTGATGACGAATTGAAATGGCCCTGCCTGCGGCGTTCCAAAAATGCCAATCGCCTGCTCGCGGCCGAAGCCACCGCAATCGTCCTCCATCTGCTGGTCGAATTTGGATATCCACTCGGGGCTAACGATGTTCTCGAAAATCTTACGAATCAGATCGCGCTGTTCCGCCGTGTAGAAATCGCCGTGAATCATGGCGTCATTAATCATCCAATTGTTGGAAACTCGCGTTCTCAACAATCCACGCTTGGGATCAACATGGTCCCAGGCATAACATATCTGCTGACGCTGGGGCTCGGTTAATGTGTCGTACAAGACCTTTACCAGCGTCTCGGCTTGCTGAGGTTCCGTTGCTTGCGCGGACAACTGTGGCAAGACAACGGCTGAAGCTGCCAGGCCCAGCGACTGCTGCAAGAATTGACGACGACCGGATTCCTCAATCAAACGTTGGTTCGCGAGCGACACGGCTATACTCCTTTGAAAAAGCTACTTTGGTCAATGCTACGATTATAAGCTTAGGTGAAGCACCGTGCTTGGAAAAATCAAATAAGGCGGAGTGAAACTGGGGACTCAGTCCGCCTCAAGCCAAGCCTGCAGGGAACGCGTAAGTTCATCTGTCGAACGAAATTGGCAGGTCGTCCAGCCGCGTTGGGCGGCGGCGGCGATATTTTTTTCCAGGTCGTCGGTGAAGAATATTTGCGACCCTTGCAAGCCACATACCTCCTCACAGACTTCGTAGATTCGCCGATTCGGCTTCATGCTGCCGACTTGATAGCTCAACACGCGATGCTCGAACCAGCCATGCAACATCGGCCAGTCCTGCTGCATTAGCCACTGCCAATGTGCGTCGCACGTGTTGGACAAGATTCCCATGGGTATACCCATGCGCTGAACCTGCTGTAACACCTGCAGAATCGGTTGGTTAGGTTGGAAGATGGCGCATATGGCATGCATCACGGATTGAGTTGACAGCTGCGTACCTAACATCGAACTGATTTCTTCAGCATATTGCTCATCGCTGACTAGGCCAGTCTCGTAGCGCTGCTGCAAGTCGCACGAAAATACGGTTTGTAGGACATGTTGGAGACTGCAATCGGCCGCTTCGGCCAACCTGCGAGCTGCAATGTGCGGGTCGAATGTCACCAAGACGTTGCCCAAGTCAAAGTACAGGAATTTGTTTGTCGTCGATCGATAACTGGCCATCGTTGCGTCTGTTTTTCTGTGAATTGATGGCTCTGGGTTCTACCATCAACCGCTGATTTGTTTGTCCGTGCGCCCATGCAAATTGGCAAAACCACCTGTCATGATACTTCTCGCCACGGCCAATGTGAAATAGGATGTTCATTGCAGCGGTGACCGAAGTGGCCGCCAAGCAGCATTACATCAATAGTACAATCGCACTAGGGGCGAGTGAATGAAGAATCCTGCCTGGATACTGCTAGCTTCGTTGTTGCTGGCTGGAGCCGGCATTGTTGGGCTGAGCTGGCGCGATCGACCGCGCGTTGACTCGGCGGCGTCGCGACCTCTTGTGCTGTACTGTGCAGCCGCAAATCGAGTTGCCGTGCAAGAGATTATCCAGCGATACCAAGAGGAATGCGGACGACCAATTCAGATCGAGTTTGGACCTTCTCAAACGCTGCTCAGTCGGTTGGAAGTGGGTGGCAAAGCCGATCTTTATTTGCCGAGTGACGACAGTTACTTAGAGCTGGCCGCTCAGAAAGATATGATCGCCGAACGAATTCCCATCGCCACCATGCAGGCTGTTTTGGTTGTACCGCGCGACAATCCTAAATCCATCACTTCGTTGAACGACCTGCTGAGTGGCCAATTAAGAATCGTTCAGGCCGATCCAGATGCCACAGCTATCGGCAAAGTCACACAACAAGCACTGGCCGAACAAGGGTTGTGGCAACAGTTGCACGAGGCAACAACCGGCTATCGCGGCACAGTAGTGGACGTAGCCACCGATGTACAATTGAACGCGGCAGACGTTGGCATCGTCTACGATGTCGTGCTGGCCAACTACCCGGAACTGCGAGCGGTCTTCATTCCCGAACTGGCCCAAGCCACAAGCCAGATTGATGTCGCCGTGCTCCAACAGTCATCCAGCCCAAGAGCTGCACTGCATTTCGCGCGCTATCTAGCCGCTAAAGACCGGGGGTTGGAGCATTTTGCCAAGTATGGTTATCAGGTCCAGCCTGGCGACCAATGGGCCGACCAGCCTGAATTATCGTTGTATGCCGGCTCGATGCTGCGACCGGCTATCGCCGATGCCATCGAGCGGTTTCAGGAGCGCGAAGGCGTCCAGGTCTCGACAGTCTACAACGGCTGTGGAATCCTGGTCGGTCAAATGAAAGCCGGCCAGGTACCAGACGCCTATTTCGCGTGCGATGTAGAGTTCATGAATCAGGTGACCGATCTTTTTCCCGAGCCCGTCGAAGTTTCCCAGAATGAGTTGGTGATTGTAGTGCCCAAAGGCAACCCACAAAAAATTGGATCGCTGCGCGATTTGACCCGTCCTGGGTTG
This sequence comes from Pirellulaceae bacterium, assembly GCA_019636385.1. NCBI lineage: Bacteria > Pseudomonadati > Planctomycetota > Planctomycetia > Pirellulales > Pirellulaceae > Pirellulaceae bacterium. The sequence continues at coordinate 646,552 of JAHBXT010000004.1, forward strand.
CGAGTTGGTATCGGCCATGAAAAGCAGTGTGCCATGGGCTGGATTACTCAAAACACCTTTCGTGAGGGTGGCATCCAGCAGGAAGTGATGAAGAATGTGACGGTTGAAGTGCCCGCCGGAGACATGTTGGTCAATCAAATGCGTGCCGGTTCGCTGGATGCTGCTGTCGTCTATCTCAGTAACGCAGCCGGCGCAGGTGATATTCTAGACGCCGTCCAGATTCAAGGGTTGCCCTGCTCTGTCGCCTCGCAGCCTTGGGCCGTTTACAAAGATTCTCGATTCCCTCACACGGCCAGTCGACTATTTCAAGCCATCACATCGCAACAAAGTCAGACCGATTTTGAATCGGAGGGCTTCCGCTGGCAGTTGAAATAATTTCGGCAAGACGTATTCGCTCACGCGATTCGTTGGGGGAAACAAGCGAGGCCCGTATGAACTGTTCTGTAAGACCTAACGCCTGTGGCTGGTGACAAAACTCGCTTCTACTCCAAAGGTTTGGGCCGGCGCTGGCCCACCAACGGCAACGGCATTTGGCAGGAACGGTTTGGGTGCCACGAATTGGCGCCATGTTCGGCAGAGCATGGGATTTGAAGCACCCTTGCCGAGCCCGACTGGCTAACTCGTTGACTCCATCACCAACTGCCATTCATCGCCGACGGCGTGAGCGCCGCGGCCTGCCACCTATCGACTTTGCTGTAGCTGTTGCAGGCGTGAACCAGAACAACAACCCCAACATGCCGGCTGCGCCTAAGGGAACAATCACCGGGACGCTAATAAACTGACTGGGCGCAGTGGGCTCGACATCCCCGACTGGCCGACCCGTCTGCATGTCTGAGTTTTTTGAAGCAATTTGCTTTAAAGCGCCCGCACTATGACGCTCGAAGCGAATTTCTGCGGTCTGTGTGGCTACAGCAGCTAGCGCCAACAGTAGCGTGGTGACAATCAGTACCAGCCCAAACAGTCGCACATTATTCATGGGCCTTGTTTCCTGCTAGACCGAAGCTGCCAGCGCGTCTTGGACGATGGTGCCATCCAGCATGCGAATCATTCTGCCTCCCTGACCAGCGATGTCAGGATCATGCGTCACAATCACCAGCGTCGTGCCATGCTGCCGGTTCAATTCCATGAGTAGTTCTATGACCTCGCGGCCGCTATTGCTATCCAAACTACCCGTTGGCTCATCAGCCAGTAGCAGCGACGGCTGATTGACCATGGCTCGGGCAATGGCCACCCGCTGTCTCTGCCCAATCGACAGTTGATTGGGCAGGTGATCCAAGCGTTGCTCAAGTCCGACCAGCTCAAGTAGTTTTCGAGCCTGCTCGATCCGCTGCGTCGCCGACACGGAACGGCCGAACATCGGCAATTGCACATTCTCCAGCGCCGTCAAATTGGGCAGCAAGTAAAACGATTGAAATACGAAGCCAATTTCCTGCGATCTTAGTTGGTTCAAATTGCGGCTATACATGTCTTGGCCGCGAAATAAAACTCGCCCCTGTGTTGGCCTGTCCAGCGCTCCCAAGATGTGTAACAAGGTCGATTTACCGCAACCACTAGGCCCCACAATGGTGATGAATTGACCAGCCTGGATCGACAAGTCGATGCTGCGCAACGCATGCACGTCGCCATCTGCATAGTGTTTTTGGACACCCGCCAATTGCAAGAGCGGCTCGGTCGGTCGGCTTGCTAGAGACATTCGCTTTCCTACAATTCAGCACAGGCGGTGTGCGCCAATGCTAGCACCAAACAATGCTATCACCAAAGCTGTGCGGTGGACGGCCAGTGGACTAATGTATGGTCAGTTGCTTCCTGGTGTACTCGAAATCGTCTGCGGAAACAACCTGAGTGAATGATAATCCCCTTGCTCTGGAAGCAGGTAGCCGCATGATCCGAACCGCGATTCTAACCGCTTGGCTAGTCTACGCGACGACATGGGCGGGGGCGGTGGGCGCTCAAACCGAAGGTACCACCAGTACCACGCTACATCCTCAGGTTACGCTCATCTCGCCGGGGACGGTCGTTCCGAGCGGAACAGCAGATGGACGTCATCTAGCGCGCTGGAATCGGCGCGTGCTGGTGGCGAAGCCCCGAATCGCCAGTGGTGATACCAGCGCCTTGCCTGAATTCATTCGCCAGACCGTTTCCAAGTTCCATTTGACAATTCTGGCAACGGTTGACACACAGACTGTCGCAAGCCCCGACACCGCGCCAGCATCTGCAGCAGCGCCTCCGAAAGTCCGCTTCCGACTGGCCGAAGTGGGTGTCGGCTACAGCCTGGCCCTGGGCACACAGCTGACCGTCATACGATCGGATGACTATGAAGCGCATGGAGCCAGTTTGTCGTTTATTGACCGGCAATTTCTCAGCCAAAACCTGCGGCAACTTGATGAAATTCGCACCGTCGCGCGCACCGCATCGCTGCTGATGTTTGATGTACCAACCATCCTCTTCCACGATGGACAGCACGTGGATTGCGTTTCTCGTCATGTCATCTGGATCGATCGACGCACCGGCCATTTGGCGACGGTGGTTTGGTTGCTGCGCAGCCAAGGCGACAAAGTGATACCTGATTCCAGCTTCCCGCCACGCTGGATCGATAGCAGCCAGATAGAAGATCGCAGCATTCACGTCGATCAAACGCAGTTTACCTTAGGCATCCCTGGCAAGCGCGCCTTTGCTCTGGAACACCTGCCCCCCGGACGCAACCTGAACTGGTCGGAAGAACTGCTTGAGCTAGCCAGCCTGAGTCACTATGACGCCCAAGCGCTTCGAGCACTCATGAAATCGTTGCTGGCGTCGCCAGCCCCGTAGCTACCCTGGCCAGCACGTGGTATGCAAGCCCGACCACCCTCTGGCGACGGTAGCTACAATTCGGCCGCTCACCTTACAGCACGCCTTTGGTGCTGGGAATATCTTTTTGACGCGGGTCGGCTTGACAGGCAATTCGCAGAGCTCGGGCGGAAGCTTTGAAGATTGCTTCGGCAATGTGATGACTGTTGCGACCATAGTGCAGCAAGACATGATAGTTGCACTGAGCGTTGCTGGCGAACGCGTACCAAAAGTCTTCCACCAGTTCGCTATCAAATTCGCCAATCTTAGGACTGGTCATGGGCGCTTGAAAGACTACGTAATTGCGTCCGCTCAAGTCAACGGCCACAGTGACTAATGATTCTTCCATCGGCAAAACGATGTGGCCATACCGCGTGATGCCGCGTTTGTCGCCGAGCGCTTTGGAAAAGGCTTGGCCCAAGCAGATGCCAATATCTTCGGTGGTGTGGTGCGCATCGACAACCGTGTCTCCCTGGCAGCAAACCGTCAAATCGAACTGACCGTGCTTGGCAAACAGCGTCAGCATGTGATCCAAAAATCCTACGCCCGACTGAATGTCGCCGACGCCGGAACCGTCGATGGTGAGTGCCAACTGAATGCTGGTCTCTGCTGTTTTTCGCTCAATGTTCGCCGAGCGCTGGTTGCTCATATTTGCTATCGCCTACGGTTATACTCGATTTCAAGGAGCGCCTGTGGTTCGGTGCGATGCGTTGTCGGCAGCCTGCAGAGCTTCCGCCAACAGGCTCAGGCACACGTTGATCTGTGAATCAGTGCCGACGCTGATTCGCAAGCCCTCACCCCAACCGGCATAGTTCATGTATCGCACCAATACCTTGTTGCGCTTCAATGATTCGTACAACGGCTGAAGGGGTCGTTTGGGCAGCGTGCACCACACGAAATTGGCATGACTATCCGGCACAATAAAACCCAACTGGCGTAGAGCCACCGTCATCCGCTGCCGGGTGGCGATGACTTTGGCGCGATTTTCACTCAGCCATGCCTGGTCGTCGATGGCGGCAATCGCCCCCGCCAAGCTCAAAGCGTCGCAGTTGTAACTGTCTTTCACTTTGCGTAGCATCGCGATGACTGGCGGCTGGGCCACAAGAAACCCGAATCGTAAGCCCGCTAAAGCATACGACTTGCTTAGCGTCCGCGACACCATTACTCGGGGGTTTTGTTTCACCAGTTCAATACAGTGCTGCTCCGCAAAATCCGCATAAGCCTCATCAACCAGCAGGGGACAGGGCAGCCGGTCAGCAATCCGGCCAATGGCCTGAGGGTCAAGCACCGTGCCGCTGGGGCTGTTGGGATTGGGCAGACAGACCAGTTTTAGGTCCGGCGTCGACGCCGAAAAGTCATCGCCCAGTTGAAAATCGGACTGAAATTGCACCTCTTCCCAGGCGGCACCCTGAAGCTGTGCCAGCGTACGATACAGGATGTAACTGGGATAAGGCAATCGCAGCCGTTGCCCTTCACCTACAAAGGCCCGCGTGAGAATTGTCAAAATATCGTCGCTGCCGTTGCCGCACAGTATCCAATCGGGCTCAACGCCCAGGACTTCTGCGGCTCGCAGCCGAAAGCCCGTGCCCAGCGGATCGGGATATCGCTCCAGGCCAGCCTGAGCCGTCTGCACGATGGCCTGAGTGACCTTCGGCGAAGCTGGATAAGGATTCTCGTTGGTGTTCAGCTTGATGAACTTGCCGCCCTGTGGTTGTTCGCCGGGAATATACTCCTGCATCTGCCGGACGGCGGTGCGGAAAAGCGAGTCCAAATCTGGCTGGTGCATGTGGCTGCGCTGGTTAGTAAGAGCTGGCTTGAAACTGGGAAACGTCAACTTGACCGCAAGCGAATGGCGACGCTTTCGCGGTGGGCTGTCAGACCCTCCTTATCGGCAAGGACCGCTATTTCATCGGCAATGTTCGCTAAGGCCTCGCGAGAATACTCAATCACACTGCTACTGCGTAAGAATGAATTGCTGGACAACCCTGCCGCCCACCGCGCTGTTCCGCCAGTAGGCAGCACATGCGACGGACCGGCCGCATAGTCGCCCAGCGAAACCGGACTGAACGGTCCGAGAAATATTGCTCCCGCATTTCGAATCCGCTCACTTAACTTGCGCGGCTGCTGGCAGGCGATGTGCAAATGTTCCGGAGCGATCCAATTGGTCAGCTCGACCGCCTGATCGGCATCGCGAACGCGTACCAGGGCTCCGAAGGCATTCAGGCTGTCCAGCGTCAGCCAGCTGCGGCTGAGCGAGACCAGTTGCCGCTCAAGTTCTTGTCGCACCTGCCCGATCAAATCAGCGTGCCAAGTAATCAACAGACTGGCCCCCGGCGAATGCTCTGCTTGCGCCAAGATATCTGCCGCCACATACGCCGGATCGGTGGTCTGGTCGGCAATCACCACGACTTCGCTGGGACCGGCGATCGAGTCGATATCGACATGCCCGAACACGTGCTTTTTGGCCAGCGCCACAAACAGATTGCCAGGACCAACAATTTTATCAACGGCGGGTAACCCCTCCACACCATAAGCCAGGGCCGCCACCGCCTGAGCACCGCCGATTGGATAGACCTCGCTGACTCCAAGCTCGTGACAGGTCGCCAGCACATCGGCGTTGTAGGCACCAAACGGCGTCGGCGGTGCAACTACCGCAAGCTCCTGTACGCCCGCAGCCAGTGCCGGCACCACGGTCATCAGTACCGTCGACGGATAGGCGGCAGCACCGCCGGGCACGCAAACGCCAATGCGTCTGAGCGGCTGATAGCGCTGATCCAGGCGGATGCCCGCGCTCGGCTGGCTGGTAACTGTCGTGTGTAGAATAGCTTGCTGAAATGATTGAATATTGTCGCGGATTCGGCGAATGCACTTCAGAAACTCTGGGGTAGCCGATCGATGTGCCTGTTCCAAGCGAGCCTGCTCCAAACGCAGTCCACCGGCTGGCAATTCGGCATTGTCGAGCTGCAAGCAGTAATGTCGCAGCGCCGCCTGGCCACGCTGGCGAACGTCAGCGCAAATTCGTTCGACCACTTGGCTAGGCACCAGCGGCTGGCCAAATACGCGCTCGGTCAGCGCTCGGCCTTTCGGACTCACCACGTTGCCCGAGGGACTCAACTGATCGCGCAGCGCCTGCAGCTCCGCAGTAGCCTCAACCGTCGTGGCATCAATCGTTTGTATTTCCAGTTTTGTCATTCGCACATCAAAATCAGAGCCTAACAATCCCCATTCGCTGAGTCAGCGAGGAACCTATCCACAAACGCGGCGGGCTACGAAAGCCTGCATTTTCATTCAGGGGTTTTCACGGTAACTGAGGCTGCCATAATCGACTAGCCCTGTCGAGCAAAATTGCTTGAATCTAGAACCTTAAGGCGCGTGTCAGAAATAGAGCGGCTACTGCCAGCCGGCGGATGCCGAGCAGGACCAGCGACTAGCAACGGTGGCTCCGGTAGACTTTCAATTGCCGCCCACCTAGGTGCTTTTCTAGACTTTTGGCAAATGATTCTATCGCGAAAGACGAACCATCATGAACCTAGCCGTTGATCTGCGAAGCGATACCGTCACTAAGCCGTGTGCTGCGATGCGCCAGGCGATGGCCAGTGCCATTGTGGACGACGATGCGCTTGGCGGCGACCCTACGGTGGACGCCTTGCAACAACGGGTGGCCGAACTATTGGGCAAAGAAGCCGCGCTGTTTATGCCCAGCGGATCGATGAGCAATCAGATTGCCGTCCGGCTGCATTGTGGTCGCGGCGATGAGTTTCTGTGCGAAGCCAACTGTCACATTTATAACTACGAGCAGGCTGCCTTTGCGCAGCTCAGCGGCGTCGTAGCTCGAACCATACCTGGCATTCACGGCTTGATGCAACCAGAACAGCTCGCCGATCTCATACGACCACCGGCCGACAATCTGGTACGCACGACGCTGGTTACATTAGAAAACACGCACAATCGAGGTGGAGGTGCCGTGCTGCCGTTGGACAACGTGCAGGCCATCTGCCGCTGGGCTCAGGACCATGGGCTGGCCACGCACCTGGATGGCGCGCGACTATTCAACGCCGTGGCTGCCACGGGCATTGACGCCCATGTCTGGTCCAAGTCGTTCGATTCTGTCAGCATCTGCTTTTCCAAAGGTCTAGGAGCGCCCATCGGTTCGGCGCTGGCCGGTTCACAAGCATTCATCCGGCAAGCGCGTCGAGCCCGTCGGCTGTTTGGAGGTGGCATGAGACAAGTAGGTGTCATCGCCGCAGCCGCACTGTACGCGTTAGAACACAATCGCCAGCGCATAGTCGAAGATCATCGTCACGCGCAGATACTTGCCGATGCTATCCGCAACATCGATGGCGTGCAGTTAGACCCTCAGCCGCAAACCAACATCGTCATCGTCAAGATCGCTCCACAGCTTGGCACCGCCACCACCCTAGCCGCCGCCCTCAAGCAACACGGCATCGGGGTCTCCCAGGTTGGCCCACAACACATTCGATTTGTCACGCATCTGGATGTTACCGAACAGCAAATACATCAAGCCAGCGAGACGCTGCGACAAGTTGTTTCACTGGCAAACAAATAAACAGTTTAGAGGGAGCATGTGGTGAAACGATTGTAAAACATTCGAGCCACAACACTCGGAGCCCATTAATAACGTTGACTCCATCGGAATGGCTTGTACAACGGTAACAGGAAAAGATGGGATCGCTTTCACGGCCCAAAGTTTGCGAGCTTGGTTCGACAAGAATGTCAAAACTGCGAGCCTGTCCTTTGCCGATGGCCGCGAAAGAGACATCCGAGATATCCAGGGATCAACTGTCCCAATCTTCGTCTGGGGGAAACGCGCAGACACCGAATTGGACAACCCTCTATACAATCAATTCTACAACGACGACAACTTAATCGACCTACATATCTTGCGTGATCAGTGGTGCATCTCTTGCCGAGGAACAGGCAGGGTGCAATGCCCAAACTGCGTTGGAACAGGCACCGTTACAAGTGGGTTCAAAACTATCGTTACAGAATTTAACGCTGCTACGGGTCGACCCATTACGGCGAACATTCCTAATGTAGTACCATGCCCAAGTTGCAATGGTGGTCGAATGCAGATTTGTCCAATATGTGCTGGCGGAAAAACCAATTCGGGGGGGCCCGGTCCAAATTAAGGACGGGGAACTTTGGTTAAGGCAGTCCGCGTTGTTTCGTGTAAAACTGGGCGAATACAATTGCAGACGAAAGATTGCCCCAGCTGAAAGCCCGGTGAGCTCCTCTCATGACCGGCAAAAGCCACCGCAGCCCCTTCCTTGGTATGGCCTCCTACCTGTGGGTGAGCATTTTGGGTAGCTGGAATCTGAACAAGCCGCCAACTGGGTTAGCAACCTTTATCGGACTTGTGTTCCTTCGCCAGCATGACTGGGGCCGAAGGCTTGGTACAAGCAATAGGCTTCGCTCATTAACTTCTTGAGGTCTTGCGGTCCAACTTGCTGACCAGGACGATAGAAGATGAACGCTCCGGGGCGTGCTTCGATAGTTGGCAGATTGATATTCAAGAGCACCCGGCGGCGTGAGGCATCGAAGAACTGCCCAATGGCGGGTTGATCTGGTCCGGTCAGCAAGAATCGCTTGGAAAACTCGGGATCATCCTGAAAGTCGATGTCGCTCTTAAACAGTAAATCTCCCAAGCGATCTAGCAGACCTTCGGGCGACAGCCGAAACTCGGGCAGCTTCAGTGTGGGGCTGGCCACCCAGGCCACAGTTTGTCGGACAGTCCTCCTGTTCTTGCCCGACCCTGATGTGTAATGGTAATCGAAGAGCGTCAAACTGAGTTGCTCGGTGTCCGCGCGAATGACATTCGATGAGAGGCGGCTAGAACCGTAATTCATCAACTTAAATGTGGACAAGCTGTCGACCTGATCGAGTGACAGCGCTTCGAAGTAGCTAAGACCCAAATCGGTTGCGGCCTGAGTGAATTGCTGCTGGCGTTTCAGATTGGATCGATTGCCAAACCAGGCTACTACAAAGATGGTCACTAGAATCGCCAGTGTGGCCACGTAGGGCAGGTAGTTCAATAGAAAGGTCCACTCAGCCACAATCGGTTTTCGTTCAACCTCCAATCAGGGAATACCGGGTGCTAGCGCACGGCAGCTAGTCAAAACATTGGGCGCGAGCGCTGGATGGCTGCCAACTAGGTGACGTTATCCAACTACAATGCCGGCTCTGCCATGGCTTGCAGTTGCACTACCGATCGTTCCTGTTCTTTCTCCAAGTACTCGCGGCCCGACTTGACGTTCAAGTGATCCCAGGGCAGCTTGTCCTTCAGTTCATAGGGTTGATGTAGTTGCTGCTCGACATCAATTTCACTATCGGCCAGGGCTTGCCACCAGCGTTTGGCATCCAACATCTCTTGCCAGCCATCCATGCGCGCGCCGCGTTGCCAAGCAAGCTCGATGGCCCGCCCCGTGCGACGATCGCCACGACTGATCACGCCCTCCAACAGACTGGTTTCGACCGAATGACACTTAATGTTGACCGCTTTAATGTTTCGCTGCTGCCACAAATATTTATGAGCCCACTGAAAATACTCGCGGCGCTGCATGCCGTTCCACTGATACGGCGTATGCGCTTTGGGGACGAAATTTGACACGCTGGCGGTTACTTTCGGGAATCGACCTTTGATCTCGCGGCCGATGCGCGCGATGGTTTCGGCCATTTCAATAATGCCTTCCAAGTCCACGGGTCGTTCACCTGGCAAGCCGCACATGAAATACAGCTTGACCGATTCGTAGTTATTCTTGAACGCCGTGCGGCAGCCTTCGTACAGATCGTCATTCTTGATCTTCTTGCGAATTTGTTCGCGCATGTCGTCGCGAGCTACTTCAGGAGCCAAGGTCAATCCCGCCCGCCGACCATTGCCTACCAAGTCGGCGATGGTCCGCAACTGCTCGTTGACCCGTAGGCTGGGCACCGAGACGTTCACGCCCAGCGGATTAAAAATCTCCTTCAGTCTGCGGACCAGCTGTTCAAAGTGCGGGTAATCGCTGCTGGATAGCGAAAGAATGCTGATTTCGTTGAAGCCAGTATTGCGGTAGCTCTCTATAGCGGCATTCACGATGGTCTCTACGCTGCGGGTTCGCAACGGCCGTTTGATAACCGTACTTTGGCAAAACCGGCACAGATGCGGACAGCCACGCATGATCTCAATAGCGATACGATCGTGAACACACTCCACGTAGGGCACGATCGGCGACGTGGGCAGTGGGATTGACTCCAGGTCGCGAATCACGCTGGGGGATATGGTAGCTGGTACGTCGCTGCGCAGACGATTGAGCGCCGCCATGCGCCCGCCGCGATACTCGGGCTCGTAGAACCGAGGAACATAGCAATATGCCAGTCGCCGGGCCAATTCGGCCAAAGCCGCCTCGCGCTGCTGCCGGCCCGCTTGGCCCGACAACCAGCCACCATTCTCGCGCGCTGCTTGGCGCAGTTGTAGCCACAGGTCGCAGATTTCGGGCAGCGACGGCTCGCCATCACCGGTCACAAAACAGTCGATAAAATCAGCCATTGGCTCTGGATTCTGTACGCACGGTCCACCAGCCACAATCAGCGGATCGGCCATCGTACGCTGGTCTGCCTTGATAGGAATGCCGCCCAAATCCAACATAGTCAGCACGTTGGGCGACGAGATTTCGTACTGTAGCGAAAATCCGACTACATCAAACTGACAAAGCGGAGTAAACGTCTCCAGCGAGTACAGCGGTAGTCCATTGTCGCGCAGTTGCTGTTCCATATCGGGCCAGGGCGTAAAGCAGCGCTCGGCAGCCCAATCGGGACGGGCATTCATCAGCGAATACAGCACTTGCAGTCCGTGATGGCTCATGCCGATCGTGTAGGCATCTGGAAAGCACAGACACAACTTGCCATCGACCTGGCGATGATCTTTGACAACAATATTCCGCTCGCCGCCCACGTACTGACCGGGCATACGCACCTTGGTCAGAATTCGATTCTCCAGGGAACGTTTCAATTGGTCGTTGAGCATGTTGTCCGGTCCAACGTATTAAGGGTTTTTGCAGGCAACAAACAGCATGCGCAATTGATGCAAGGTCTGTTGTAGGAACTTCTGTTCGTGAGCCGTCAGGTTGCCACTGGTCTTCGTCTCGATCACACCCAACAAGTCGATGTAATGTCGCGCGTAATCCAAATTCTGCGGCATGTCGTGGCCGGCGTCATCGGGTATTTGCCCCATGGCCGCCAATGCCTGCGTGGCCATCCCGCTGATCAGGAATTCGAAAGACGCCGGTGGCGGTGGCTCCAATCCGCGGCGCGGACTCGCGGTTGATTTGCCCGTTGAGTCACCCACCGACGGCTCAGGCTCCGCCGCAGCTTGCTCGGCGGCCGGATCATTCGGCTGCTGTTGTCGTTTGGCCTGCTCCTTTTCGCGTTGGACTTGGTTCTTCCAGTCCTCGTCGATGTGTAAGCGGGATTCGTCGTCGGGATGTGGCTGGCTCATGGCAGCAATCCGAATTGGGCCTTGAGAGTTGTCAATCGCTTGACTTGAGTTGATTTGGACTACGGAACGGTCAATTGTAAGTCATGTTCAAGGAACTGGCTATGATTGTGCGGCTTACGATTCCGCAGTTTTCATTTACAATTCTGATATTGGTGTCAATTCGATCGCCAACGTGCCCGCTGGGATTTGGCCGGCTGGCGAACCTACCGTTTAACGCCGATGTGGAGCCACCGTGTAGAGTCACGATTTACATCGCCTTCGAAAATTGGACTGAGTAGTTAACCATGAAAGTATTAGTCATCGGCAACGGAGGCCGCGAACACGCGCTGGCTTGGAAGATCGGGCAAAGTCCGCGAGTAAAGACGGTCCTGGTGGCACCCGGTAATGCCGGGACGGCCCGCGATGCCGTGAACGTGGACGTAGCCGCTACGGACATTCCCGGTCTGGTCGCGCTGGCCAAGCGTGAACAGATCGACCTGACCGTGGTTGGCCCCGAAGCACCACTGGCAATGGGCGTTGTAGATGCCTTCGAGTCGGAAAAGCTGCGTGTGTTCGGGCCAACCCGAGCCGCGGCTCAATTGGAAAGCAGTAAAGTCTTCTGTAAGAATCTGCTGCGGCTGGCGGATATACCTACGGCAGAATTTCAAGTCTTCCGCGAACCCGACGATGCCATGCGGTACATCAAGGGACGCTATCCGGGCGAGCGAGATCGCTGTCCGGTCGTCGTCAAAGCCGACGGACTGGCCTCCGGCAAAGGAGTAATTGTCTGCAAACGCCGCAAAGATGCGCTGGATGCCATCGACCGCATCGGACGCAACAAAGAGTTCGGTGCGGCTGGCGCGCAGATGATTATCGAGGATCGTTTGGAAGGACAAGAGGCCAGCATCTTAGCCATCACCGATGGTAAGACCATTCTGCCATTGCCGGCCGCGCAAGACCACAAGCCCGCCTTCGATGGCGACACTGGACCAAACACCGGCGGCATGGGAGCCTATTGCCCCACGCCGATGGTCGACGATTCCTTGCTGGCCTGGATCGAAGAAAACGTGTTGGTACCAACCGTCCACGCCATGAAGCGCAATCGCCGTCCGTTCCGTGGTGTGCTGTATGCCGGTCTGATGCTGACTCCCACAGGCACGAAGGTTTTGGAATACAACTGCCGCTTCGGTGATCCCGAATGTCAGCCGCTACTGATGCGACTTAGAAGCGACATCATGGATATTCTGGAAGCCGTCGTGGATGGGAATCTGGATCAAATCGACATGCCCGAGTGGGACCCCAGGCCCGCCATCTGTGTCGTCATGGCCAGCCAAGGATATCCCGGTGACTATGCTACCGGTCAAGTCATCTCGGGCATCGATGCTGCCGATGAAATGTCCGACATCAAAGTATTCCACGCAGGCACGAAAATGGTCGACGGCCAGGTCGTCACGGCTGGTGGTCGCGTGTTAGGCGTCACCGCCCTTGGAGATTCGATCGCGCTGGCCAAGCTCAACGCCTACACCGCTGTGCAAAAAGTGCGCTGGAACGGATCGTGGTGTCGCAAAGACATCAGCGACAAGGCGACCGACTTTTTGCAGGCCGCGCATGAGCCCTAGGTCACTGTCGCCGTAACCTCATCGGTCAGAATGTGCAGTCGGCTCCAAAGCAAACCAAGCGCCAGCCAACACAGTCATCTGGGAACATCTTATCCGCAGGTTGCTAGAAGCATGAGAGTCTCGCATTTTTCAAGCTTGCTGTTGGCTACTTGGTTGTTGGCAAGCTGTGAACCCAGCTCTGCCCAATCTCAACCTTCGACATCTGCCCATGGCCTTCTAAAAACCGACTCGGCCAGCAACATCCGGCCCGATCAGCAAGTCCGTCAGGGGCTACTCGCCCAAACCGCAGAACATTTCCGGCGCTGGAGCGACGACTTCGAAAAACGTGTCACGCCCCAACAGATCGAAGAATATCAGCAGCGACTGCGCGCGGAATTCATACTACGAATTGGTGGCTTGCCAGCGATGACGCCTCTTGAACCGGTGATTACTGGCACAGTCTGGCGATCAGGCTATCGCGTTGAAAAGTTGCTGTTTCAGAGCCAACCTCAGTTCTACGTAACCGCCGCGTTGTTTTTGCCCGATAGCCAGCGATTTGCACCGCCCTGGCCGGCCGTCGTGATTTTGTGCGGCCATTCGGCAGACGGAAAACTACAGGACGGATACCAGCGCGGTGCCGCCTTGGCAGCGCTCAACGGTTTGGCCGCGTTGATCGTCGATCCGATCGGCCAGGGCGAAAGGCTTCAGTTACCAGACAGTTCTGGCAAATCACTGTCACCCACTGTCGAGCACACGGTGGTGGGTACAGCGGCTATTCCACTGGGTTGGAATACCGCGCGCTGGATGATCCACGATGCCATGCGCTCGATCGACTATTTGCAAAGCCGCCAGGACATACTGCCTGAACGCATCGGTGCCATGGGCAATAGTGGCGGTGGTACTCAAGTTAGCTATTTAATGGCTTTAGATCCGCGCGTGCGAGCTGCCGCGCCCAGTTGTTATTTGACTGCGGTGGAGCGTCTACTGGAAACGATCGGCCCGCAAGATGCGGAACAAAATATCTTTGGACAGATCGCAATTGGTCTGGATCATGCCGACTACATGATGCTCCGCGCGCCCCAACCCACGCTGATTGCCTGCGCTACGCGAGATTTTTTTGACATCGGTGGCACATGGAGCAGTTATCGACAGGCCAAACGTCTGTACGAACGCCTGGGCCACGGTCGCCACGTGGAACTGGTGGAAGTAGAAGCTGAGCACGGTTGGCATCCCCAACTGCGTCGAACCAGTGTGCAGTTTATGCTGCAACATCTGGCCGGTCGCCTCGGCGAAATCGAAGACCCGCAGGTCCAGCCGCTAACAGCCGAAGAGATGCAGGTCACGCCCGCCGGACAAGTACTGCAGATCGCTGACGCTCGTAGCGTACTGGATCACATGCGCGACGAGTGCCAGCGACTGGCTGCGTTGCGCACTCAGCAGCCGCTATCGACCGAAGCGTTAATCGATGCTGCACGTCAGCGAGCCGGTATTCGCCGGTTGGACCTGATCCCTCAGCCCGACGTGCGCTGGTGCGCACAGGCGACCATCGACCGCTTCCGTGACTTGCCGCTATCCTCCCACGCTGAGCTCAGGCCGCTGATCTTGCAGACTCACGACGGCATCGAGCTACCCGGCGTTGTGGCTCGCCCCCTGAAAGCCAGCCGAACTCCGGCTGACGATGCCGACCAGTCGCTGCATCCTGTGGGTCTGTTCTTGCACAGCGGTTTTGCCAGTGCGTTGGAGCCTGACGGACAAGTTGCCCAGTTAGTAGCTCAGGGCAGAACCGTTTTGGCGCTGGATGTGCGCGGAGTGGGAGAAACCACGCCGGGTGGCAAACACTGGTACAGCCAGCGGTTTGGCACAAGCGCCGGCAATGCCATGATCGCTTATCTGCTTGGGCAATCATTGGTCGGTCAGCGCTGCGAAGACTGCTTGGTAGCCGCCCGCTGGCTGTCCGGGCACACCGGCGGACAGCCTGTGGACATCATCGCCAGCGGTGAACTGACCATCCCTGCCCTGCATGCCGCCGTAGTCCAGCCTGAATTAATCGGCAATCTGGAGATTCGAGACGGCTTGAAATCGTGGTCCGAGCTGTCGCGCGCACCGCTGCTGGAAAACCAAGTTTCCGGCGTAGTCCACGGCGCTCTGCAAGAGTACGATCTACCCGACCTGGAAGCCCACCTCGGCGCGCGGCTTGTTACACCTCAGTAGGATAGCTTGCCAAACTGTCCTGCATGCTATGCCCCACCGAAGTTTTACTAAGGCGCGGCGTATTGGCAATACTGTGGCGCTGGCTATTGGCAAAATGGGGCTCCACCGTCAGCTGACGATAGCTCTTGAAATATTCGTGTTGACCGCTCGGCTGAGCGACGGCATATACTTGTCGGTCAATAATTCCCGTTTGAGTCGCCCTTGGAGCCAGATTGATGATTCAGTGTAGTGGCTGGTGGCAGCAGCATGGCTATGGCAGGCAGCCCATGCACGAATTGCAACTGGACTTTCGCGGACCATCCATTATCGGTCAAGGCCGTGACCTGATCGCTGCCTTTACACTGGCCGGCAAGCTGCGGCCTGATGGCGGCGTGGAACTCATCAAGCAATACCAGCACCGGCATAGCGTGCTGTACGTCGGCACCTACGACGGCGAAGGCACACTCAGCGGACGCTGGGACATCAGCGGCCACCAAGGCCAGTGGACCATCCGGCTGCTAAAATCCACCACCCGCCCTTCAGACAGCGACGACGACATTCACGAGCTGAGTTGACCGCGGTGTTAGATTGCTCACTGCACAGGCCGGCAAAAACATGTGCGGTGAAAGATGAAGACAGGGAACTATTTTTTCCGCACATCTTTTTGCCAGCTCAATTCTGCAAGTAAACCGTGCTGCGAGGCCCGCTGGGCACGCGGTTATCCAAACTCATCGAACGGCTTTGGCTGGCGCGCGTTTGGACGGCATCCGTTTTTGCTTGGATGCAACAGGCTTTGTGGATCGAGCCTTGCTCTTGGCGGTCGGCTTGGCCAGTTCGGTTGATTTGACCTTTGCAGTTGATTTGGCTTGTTAGGCTGACTTGATTCTTGCTGCCAGCATGGCCAATGCTGCTGATTCGGAAGAAGGCGCTAGAGCACGGGCAGACTGGGGCCGGGGGTGGCAGCGGCGCGGGTGTTGACCTGTCGGACTAGGGCGCGGATGATGCGATCAAAGGCTGCGGAGCAGATGGGATCGTGCAGGGCATCGGCGATCGAGCCGACGTCGGATTTTTCGCGCATCTGCATGTTCAAGGGGACTTCACCTAAGAAAGGTAGTTGCTGTTGCTCGGCCTTTTCTCGCGCGCCGCCGTGCCCGAAGATATCGTAGCGCTTGCCGCAGTCGGGACAGATAAAACCACTCATGTTTTCGACCATGCCCAGCAACGGTATTTTGACTTTGCGAAACATGGCGATCGCTTTCACCGCGTCCAGCAGTGCAACCTGCTGCGGTGTGCAGACGACAACGGCTCCGGTCAGCGGCAACAGTTGCGAGAGCGTCAGCGCAATATCACCTGTGCCCGGCGGCATGTCGATGATCAGGTAGTCCAACGGCCCCCAGTAGGTGTCGCGCAGAAACTGAGTAATCGAACCATGCAACATGGGACCGCGCCAGATGACCGCCTGATCAGGGTCAACCAAGAAGCCCATGGACATCACAGGCATCTCGCCGTAGTAGATGGGTTGGATCTTGTTGTTAATGACTTCTGGACGACCAGACAGACCCAGCAAGTGCGGGACGCTGGGACCGTACACGTCAGCATCCATCAGTCCCACGCGAGCGCCAGCGTGCATCAGGCTGAGGGCAACAGCGGTGGCTACCGTGCTCTTTCCCACGCCACCTTTGCCCGACCCGACGGCAATCACGCTTTTGACTTGTAAGCCTATTTGCCCCTGAGCCACCGGGGGACGATCATGTACGGCCAATTGAACATTGATGTTGCGGATGCCGGGAAAGGCAACGGTCAACCGTTCGCGCGCTTGATCGACAAATTCGTCGCGAATGGGCCAACTATGCGTGGTCAGTCGAACTTGGCAGTCGATCTGCCCGTCAGCGACAGTAACTGTGCCAATTTGATCGGTCTTGCCCAGTGCGCGACCGGTCTCGGGATCGCGCACTTGAGCCAACACTTGGCGGACAGATTCTGAATTGGGAGAGGGTAAATCGCCGGTGGTCATCGTCACTATCTATGTTTTGGAGGGATGATTATTTGGCAACCGTTCACGGCTGAGGTGGGCCGGCGTGGGGCCATGCCTTTTTCGCCGATACGTACTTGCCTTCAACGAGAACCATTGGATTCGAGTACTACTGTGCACTGGCCCCACGTGTTCCATTCTACAAATTGCGTGAACATGTTAAGCATTTGCCTTATTTTTGGCTCAACTGATGCACTAGATCGACCAGTGCAATAGCCTGATTGACATCGGTTTGTGGCAGGATGCCGTGTCCTAGGTTAAAAATATGTCCGGCTCGCCCACCCGCGCGTTGCAGCACATCGGCTACCATACCTTTCATGATATTGGGTTGAGCCAACAGACCGACCGGGTCCATATTGCCTTGCACGGCCCGGTCGTGTCCCACCGTGTTCCAGGCATCGTCCAATGGTATTCGCCAGTCGATGCCTACAACGGTGCGCCCGTCGCCACGCATCAGCGGCAACAAGGCTGGATTGCCCGTTCCAAAGTTGATGACGGGCACATCGGGGACCAACGAGTCGATAATCTGTTTGACGTACGGATAGACGTACTGCTGATAATCCTGCACCGACAGGCAGCCTACCCAGGAATCGAACAGTTGAACACACTGAGCACCAGCGGCAATTTGTGCGTTCAAATAACGGCTGACGCTGCGGGCAACTTTGGTCATCAAAGTATCCCAAGCGCTGTTATCGCTATACATCAGCGTCTTGGTATGGGCATAGTTCCGACTGCTGCCGCCTTCGATCATGTAGCTGGCTAGCGTAAACGGAGCACCTGCAAAGCCAATTACCGGAATGTGCGGAGCGATGGCGCGGCGAGTCAGCTGCACCGTCTGCATCACAAAATCTAATTCCTGCATCGACTCCAGTTCGCGAACGCGATCCACATCTTGGCTGGTTCGTAGCGGATTGTGGATCACTGGACCGTCACCAGCAGCAAATTCCAGCTGCATTCCCATCGGTTCGATGATCGGCAGCAGGTCAGAAAAAATGATCGCTGCGTCCACGCCTAAACGCTCAACTGCCGTAACCATCACTTCGGCGCACAGTCCAGGGTCTTTGCACAGCTCTAGAAAGCTCATCTTGGAACGAACTGTGCGATACTCCGGCATATACCGGCCTGCTTGTCGCATCAGCCACACGGGAGTTACGTTGGACGACTCGCGCCGGCAGGCTCGCATAAAGGGGCTGTCGTACCAGGCAGCCTGAGAATCATTGGGGGGGCGGCCGGTGCGCTGGAGCACTTGAGCCTGCGCGATGCGCCCGCTGAGCAAGTGGTGTACTCGGGCCGCGCTCTCCTGGACCAAATGTCCCATCTTGGGATGCGACGGTTCCAAGTCGACTGGCAAGTCGCAATGTTGCAGCATCTCGCTGGTGGTCGGACCGATGGATGCCACAATCATCTTCCGCAGGGCAACGCGCAGCGGGTCTTCCAGCCCCAGCCTCGCGCTGAGCTGCAATAGATTGACTACTTGATGAGCGCTCGTCAGCAGCAGCACGTCACGCTGGCCATCAACCATAGCTCGAATATTTTCTTCCAGCGGTGCAGTATCCTCCGGCAGCTCCCAACGGTAGACGCGCAAGGGAACCACTTGAGCCCCGCGAGCCTCCAAGCCCGCATACAGGCTGGTGTTGGTTTTGCCATATTCTTGAACGCCCACCGTTTGATTGGCGACATTGATGTGCTGGTCAATCGCTTGCAGCAGTTCGCGCCACGTATTGGGTTCTGGTACTTGGATGGTAGGCTTCAAGCCGACTTCGCGCATCGCGGCAGCCGGTTTGGGGCCCCGAGCTACCGTGGTCATATCATTGAGGGCCGCTACGAGCCGGCTTAAATCCACCGCGCGCTCGACAGCACACAGGAACTGCTTGAATCCAACGCCAGTCAAAAAGATGACGGTGCTTATTTCACCGGTCATCAGACGGTAGGCAAAGTCGATGGTAGCGCGATTTTCCTCAATGGGCACTTCGCGCATCGACGGGCTGACAAAGGGCCGACCGCCGAACTTGGCGATCAGGCGTTGCATATCCTCACAACGCCGACTCTCCAAGGCCGCCACTGCCAAGCCCGCAAAATTAGAAGTACTTTCGCTCATGAGTTCAACAAGAAAGTCAGCGTCTAGATCCGTCAAAAAATTCCGCTCGCGTATCGGCTAGGACACGTCGCATCAGCTCTCGGCGGCTGAAATATCCAGCGAGGCCGCCCAGGCTTGTATAGCGCGATCGCGATCCTCTATCGCAGTCGATTCAACGGCCAATGGTGCTAGTGAGCGAATGAAGAAGGCGTCCTTGGAGAAAGCTGGGAATAGCTGCTGTGGATTCTGCTGTAGCAGAATCATGGCCGTTGCAGCCGCAATATCGTTGATGCGGATAACCTGCTTGCCCGTTTGAACCGCAGGCTCCTGAGCCAAGCCAGGCGGTGGGTCTGATGATTTTGTAATGTCGCCGCGAATTTCGTCAAATTCGTAGACCACCGTCGCATCTTCAATTAATGCCAACAGTGCAGGCACATCGCTGCGCTCTCCAAACTTGGCCAGACACAGCATAGCTCGCTCGCGAGTCATCTTGTCGTACCGATTGGACAGATGCCGCCGGGCGATGGGCAGTACATTGTGAATATCCTGTTCAAACGCGATGCGCATGACTTCCGGTGCCAAAGCATCGTGGGCCCGTGGAATCCAGCAGGCCAACAAACGCTGCAAGCACAGACGATAACCCGGGCGAACGAGATATCCAAAAAAATTAAGTTGCGCGGTCGAGTGGATCAACTGGCTGACCTCAACCGGTGCAGTGTGCTCCAGCATCGACAGTCCCAACATGAGCGCAGCGCTGTCCCCAATGCTGACCCCAGCTCCGCGATACATGCGTGGTATTAGCTGTTCGGCCTGAGCCGTCATCTGCTGAACCAGCTCCCGTCGTGGAGACGTCGCATCACCGTCTTCGGAAACCGTACGATAGACCAAGTCGACTTGCTGAGCCAACTGATACTGCGTCTTGAGCATCTCCAAATACAATAACTTGCTGGTCGGCGAACTTCCCACGACATCTCGGTAGACCTTCCAAGCGGGTAGGCCGTGATCGACTTGATCGTCGACATCCAGCAGAAAGGCGTGCGCTGCCGTAACAAACTGATGCTTCTCCAGCTCGCTTCGAATGGATAGCGTACGCTGGCGAGCCTCTTTCGATAACAAGCTCATTTCACTCAGCGGCAATCGCTGGAGAACCGCCAGGGCCACCGATCCCTTCCGCAGTAGCTCTGAGGCGGCGCGCTCTCGAACCTCGAAACTGGTATCACCCAAGGATTCCATCAGACGCTGCACATGCTGCTGGTCGACCAGCCGTTGGGTAGTCGCGTCTGAAGTTGCAAGGGCTGCGGGGCTCGTGCGCAAAATGGCTTCTGGGGCGGCCTCTTGAGCATTGCCAGGTAGAGCCGCTAGTACTGCAAGGCCCCAGGCACCCGCCCAAGCAGCTAGAGGCCAACGAGCACCGGCCGACAGGGTGCGCACCATCGCAGGTGGCGTCTTGAACGCTTCGAAAATGTGCGGACGAAAGGGCATGTGCACTCGGGCTTCAGGGTGAATGAACTGCCTAACCCCGCAGAGTCAGGGCATCGAACGAATCTCTCCATTGTATCCAGCCGCCTGACAATTCAGCAGTCCTGTCTGGGCTGGAGAGCCCGTTTTCTGGCCTCGCGAGACTCAGCCAATGCCTTCAATTCGTTACGACTCTCCAACACATCCAGGTTTTGCTGAGTACCCGAGGACAATTGCTCTATTTTGGGGCAATCGCGTATAGCGCCTCGTAGGTGCGAATGTACAGGCGTCCGCTGGACACCACTGGCGACGCCGTAATGGGTTGTCCGCCCATCGGATTGCTGGCGACAATTTCAAACTTTCTGCCTGCTTTTACGACGGTGCAGACGCCGTCTTTGCCGCAGAAATAGATATGACCATCGGCATAGATGGGGCTGGTGCGATGCTGGACGGTGTGGGTACGTTCAAAGTAAACCTGCTGGCCGTTGGCCAGGTCGATACATTGCAGCTTGCCATCCTTGTGTAACAGATACACCAAACCATCGACGATTAGTGGGATGGAGACATCCGGTGTTTGCGGGACGGTCCAAGCAATGTGCTGTGGCAGATCGGTCAATTCACCGCGCGGTTGGCCACTCAGGTCCAACGCCACAGTTGGTCCTTCCTTGGCGGTGGGAATGATCAAACGACCGCCGGCCTGGGCTGGAGTGGCCACAAAGCGAAAGGTAACGTCAAACGCACGGCGGTTTAGCTCAGAAGGTCCATTCAGTCCGCCCAATCGCCACAGTTGACGACCGTCATCGAGTGCATGGCCTGTTGTGCAGTCGGCTCCATGCACAATCAACATGCGCTGCTGTCCATCGTCGTACAGCATGGGAGAAGCGTATGAGTGCTTGCACTCAAACACAGCCTCCGTCAGGCGCTCATGCTCCCAGATGGTCTTTCCGGTTAGCTTGTCCAGCTTGATGACTTTGCCGGTTCGCTTATTGTTGTTGTGCACCATCGGCCCATGGAGCAACTGCAGATACAGACCATCGCCATCCAACACAGGTGTGCTGGTCAGTCCAAACTGAATATCCAGCTTGCCGAACCGTTCGTTGACATCCAGTTGCCATTTCTGGTTGCCGTCGAAATCGTAACAGGCCAACATGCCGGTTCCGAACAGCACCCACACATGCTGGCCATCGGTGGCAGGTGACGGTGATGCTGAATTGCCCTCACCGGCCCGCGCGTCTTGATTGCCACTCGTAACTTTTTTCTGCCACAGGATGGCACCGTCAGCAGTATTACAGCAGATCAGCACCAAATCGCTTCTTGCGGCGCTGGTGACAAAGATGCGATCATTCCAGACGATCGGTGTGGCCCCGCCCTGCCCTGGCATGGGCGTCTTCCAAAGCACGTTCGATGTGTCGCTCCAGTTGGTGGCAATCGACTTTTCTGTCGAAATTCCGTTGTGTTGTAAGCCACGCCACTGAGGCCAATTCTCGGCGCGCAGCGAAGCAGTTGCGTCGAGCAAACTCAATGCAACCAGCAGGACACTTGATCGGAAACCAGCCCATCGGCTGACCATGCAGAAATTCACGATAAAACTCCCATCTGAACAGGCGGACGTGTCGACGATCGAACCACTCGTTTCGTGTTACAATAAACGGGACATGATTATAGCTCAATTGACTACGCTTGTGGCGCTGATAACCTTCAACGCCACTGAAGGCCAAGAAACAAGGAGCAACCCAATGATCGCCACTACATGCGCTCGGCAAACTTTGGCCGAATTAGATTTCATTTACCAGCAGGTCATAGAGACTCCACTCGCACCAATGTCCGCTACCTGGACCAGTCGTGGGCTGTACAGTTTCCAGTTTGTGCGCACCAAGAACTCCAGCCTGCCCGTTGGCGACGAAATGTCGACCAGAGACGCCGCTAATCCACAAGTGCGACGGTGGGCGCGGGCTCTGAGCAGGGCGTGCGGACGGTACTTTGCAGTGGGCCGATTCGAGTGGAACATTGAACTGCTGGACTGGCGTGGCACGGGCGAGTTTGAGCGGCAAGTGCTGCTAGCCTGCTACGCAATTCCTTCAAGCAGCGTATGCACCTACGGTCAGTTGGCGGCCAACGTGGGCAGTCCACTGGCGGCACGGGCGGTAGGTCGCGCGATGTCCCGCAATCGTTGGCCGCTATTGATTCCCTGCCATCGCGTCGTCGGAGCTAGCGGGCAACTGACCGGCTACTCCGGTGTGGGTGGAGTGTCAACCAAGCGTTGGCTGTTGGATCATGAGCAGTTGTTGGGCTCACACCCTGTGGGGTAGCCCACGCTAGAGCAACGCGTCCACGGCGGCTGGCGAAATCGATTGGTAAGTTCTATGGTATTCGCGCAGGCTATGGTAATCCTTCAGGTCAGATACTTCGCACGCGATCTACCATCCCATGAGTGACTCACCCGATATCGAGCTTTTGATCGGTGCACAGGACTGATCCCACCCGCCCATTTGTTATTAGAGGTCTTAGTGGCCAGTCCCACACCCGAGACGCAAGTCCTGATCGACAGCAATTGGCAGCGCGCCCGCGACATGGTTGCCGAAGCCTGCATCGCAGCAGGTCGTGATCCAGGGGAGGTGACCATCGTCGGCGTTGCCAAATATGTGGGGCCCGAGTTGACGGCCCAACTGGTTCGCGCTGGCTGTTCGACTGTCGGCGAAAACCGGCCTCAGACTTTGTGGCAGAAACATGAATGGTTCGACACTCAAGCCCACAACGGCCTCGGGCAGCCTAAGTGGCATATGATTGGTCACTTGCAAACCAACAAGGTTCGTCGAACTCTGCCTCTGGTGGACATGATTCAGTCGGTGGACAGTTTGAAACTGGCGATTGAAATCAATCGAGAGGCTGCTAGGCTAGGCCGAGTTATGCCTATCTTGCTGGATGTAAATTTAACTCAGGACTCGACCAAAACTGGCATGACGACGGAGCAATTACCTGAAGTACTGCAGGGATTGAGCGGACTAGAGAATGTGTCGGTGTGTGGGCTCATGGCCATGTCGAGTCTGAATGCGGACGTTGCCGATGTGCGTCGCGAGTTCGCCGCAGCCAGGGAGCTTCAGCGACGCTTGGCCGCAGAATATCAGGTGTGTGGATCATGGAGCCAACTATCGATGGGCATGAGCGAGGACTTTCGTGAAGCTATTATCGAAGGATCGACTTGCGTTCGATTGGGCACGCTGTTGTGGGCAGGCGTGCTGTGAGTTCCGCGCCTAGGATCCGCTCGAACTCCGCCATTGACACCAGAATCATGTGCCGCGCAGATTCTCACCGCAGGCCGGTTGTGAAGAGCATCGTTGATTGACCGACTCTACTGGGCTCAGTTGCTACGAAACCGTGGCTGTGTTGATTGTGGCAGGCCCTGGCTGAATCGGTCAACCTGCGCTGACGAACAGACACTGGTCACGCGTCACCCTGCCCATGCGATACCTGTCTGAGCATCTGTGGGATATCGTGTTCGGATGCGCGTTGCAGCCTGCGAAACCGTCGCGGCCACAGCGGTGAACACGGAATGCCGCGTGGTCCTACCTCCAGCAAGAACCTCTTGGTGCGTGGTTTGACCGATTCCCACAGACCATTCAAAAACCGATTGTCCGACTGCGTCAACAGCTCTTGATGAAAAATCTCATGGAAGGTTGCATCCAACCGATCGACTTGGCGCTGTAAGAGCTTCCTGAGAAACCAGCGCGACGTGGTCACTAACACTGCCCCCGAGACAATAGCGACAACCCCCGTGGCAGCTAGGGTAGTCTGAGATCGGTGGTACCACAGCAACCAAATCCCGACACCAATCGCCAACAGCGAAGCCCAGACGATCAACAACTTGATGGCCATCAACCGAACTCCAATCTTGTGACTAACCGCTCCGTGCAAGCGGAGGCAGCGAGTCGCATCCAACAGTGCACCAATCACGTTGCTGCGACGTCGGTCGCCGACGCGGGCAACTTCCGACTTGAGTTCCTGCGTCGACTTGGAAAAATCTGTCAAGTCGATTTGACGTTGCCGCGCTCCGGCTAACTCTTCGACAAACGTGCAGTAGATATGTGGCATATCCTTGGTGCGTACCACTCGCGAAAGATTCCAACACAGTGCCCCATAAGTCCGCGCAAAATCGCGCACATCTGCAAAAGTGTCTACCTTGTTGAAAACAATCAATAACTTGTACATCACATCCGACAGGGCTTCCGTAAAGATTCGTAAACTCTCGCCGGTCGTACCTGGCTTCTCAGGGTCAAAGAAGAAGACAATGAGATCGGCCTGCGCTGCGAACTCGCGAACCACGGCTTGAAAATCGTAGCCACGCGACAAGTCATTGGGGTTACCTGCGTGATCAATCAATCCCGGGCTGTCGATCAAACACAAGTCTCTCAGTGGCTCCAAAGGTCGCTGCTTGATCTTCAGTCGATCCAAAAATTCTTTGCCGAATTGCTCAAAGTCGCGCAGCGGCAATTGTGGATCAACCACAGCAGCTCGCCCGTCCAAATCGGTTTCGGACGGCCCGTAAAGCAACACGGTAAATCCATCATCGGTGGGAGCCACGCCGGTGTTCTGCACGGCGCGCCCCAGCCAGTGATTAATAAAGCTGGACTTACCCGACGAATGATTGCCCAAGCACAACACGGTGGGAATGCTGGACGTCGCGCCCGTTCGCTTGCTCAGCGGGAATCCAAAACGATCGGCGATCGGCCGCAAGAGTTGATCGCGCAATTGTTCGATGGCGTGATCCGACGAAGCCGTGGAAGACTTTGGGAGCATGGTGTGTTGCCTAACTGGGGTCAAAAGCGGCATTGTAATCTTAATTTGGCTGATCGATGATCCGCTAGCTAATCAAAAAATTGGACCGCCGGTACCCAGATTGACAGATATTGGCCGGTAGACACAAGCTATAATACAATTTCATCACTTCCACAGGAGCGGAGCGGATGGAACAGCGCAATGTTCTGAATTCGAGCGTTTTGGTACTGAACCGGTACTACTTGGCGATTCGCGTAGTCGATGTACGCCGCGCCATGACACTGCTGTATCGTGAAGTCGCCGAAGTGATTTCTATCGATGGCGGCCAGTACAGCAACTACGACTTCGAGGGCTGGTGCGAACTGAGCCAATTGTTATCCATGGATAAGCAAGACGGAGAAGAATACATTCGCGCGGTAAATTTCGAAATTCAAGTCCCACGCATAATCCGCCTGACCCGCTACGACAAACTGCCCAAGACCATCGTCCGCTTTAACCGCAAGAATTTGTTTGCACGTGACGATCACCGTTGCCAGTACTGCGGTCAGTCGCAGCCCACCAGCCAGTTGAGTTTGGACCATGTCGTCCCGCGATCCCTGGGAGGCAAGACCTCGTGGGACAACATCGTGTGTAGTTGTACTGGTTGCAATTCGCGCAAGGGTGGCCGCACTCCGGAGCAGGCGGGCATGAAACTATTGAAGCAGCCCGGTCAACCGAAGAGCAATCCAGCGATGGTCTTGCCTTTGGACGATCCGCGCTACGCCAGTTGGCGGAGTTTTGTGCAAACCGGCTGATACCAACGGGCTGATACCAGCGGAGGAGGACCGCGGCTAGCGCACGGTGGCTGTTAGAAACATTGCGAGATACTATCAGGCTCGGGCGGCGCGAAGTTGGCACTGCACACCAAAGACTTCCTCGAACAAGCCGCCACGTTCACGGAAAGCCATTTGCTCCAACGCTACATCCTCGACTCCCACAGCGGTAATCACTAGTTGCTTGCCTACGATTCGACAGCGAATATCATTGATGCGTTGACTGCGAGAATCGTCCAGGGCGATTGCCAACCTTAAGATGGCTGATAACTTGGAAATGGCCACGCGCTCGCGGCGATCCAGCGTTGAGTAGCCTTCGTGTTGCGGCTGCGGGCTACTGCGACGATGGTAGCGGGCTACCAATGAAATCAGCAGTACATCTTTGCGGCTCAAGCCGAACAGCTCGCTGTTGCGGATGATATACATCGAATGCTTATGGGCACTGCGCGAATTGATATACGAACCAACGTCGTACAACATAGCCGCCAAATACAAGATCAAACTCATTCGCGGTTCAAGCTGATGTTCGTTTTGTAGATCGGCAAATATCTTGGCCGACAATTGAGCTACATGCCGTGAGTGCTTTTCGTCGATGCCGTACAGTTCACTCAATGAACTGGCCGATCGAATGGCTTGGCGACGATAGTCTTCTGTCCACGAATCGCCGATGGCCATGCTCTGCAACAATCCGTCGCGCAGGTTGGTATCTGATACGGCAATCACCTCCTGTCCCAAACAGCGTGCCAACAGAACATAGCACAACAATGCCGGCACCACCGTTTCGGCATCTTGATAGCTGATGCCGTAACGTTGCG
Source organism: Pirellulaceae bacterium (assembly GCA_019636385.1). Classification (NCBI taxonomy): domain Bacteria; kingdom Pseudomonadati; phylum Planctomycetota; class Planctomycetia; order Pirellulales; family Pirellulaceae; species Pirellulaceae bacterium. Next base: position 673,606 of record JAHBXT010000004.1, read on the forward strand.
CGATTTCATCGTCGCTCAGTTGAGTCAAGCGATGGGTAAATTCTTTCAACCGCTTGACCGGCAAATAGGCCAAGACTTGTACGTCCCATTGATCCAATAAATGATTGGCGGCAAAACGCACATCGCCGCCCATGGCTACCATTTGTAGAGACGTGTCGAGCTGGACGTCTTCACGGATGTGTGCGACCTGGCGCTGGATTTGCGTTTCCAAGATTTGCCGACGCTTGCCGGGAGTCGCATCCACCTGCTCCATCATTTCCAGCAAACGCAATGAACCCAGCCGATAAGTATGCGAAAACAGGACGTCGCCGGCGTGAACCACCAGAACTTCCGTGCTACCTCCGCCAAACTCCACCATCAATACCGGACAAGACGCTAATTGAGGATCGGCTTGCAATTGCGGTTGAATGCCCATGTACGCCATTCGATTGACTTCAGCTTCATCCAGCGGCTCAACTTCCAAGCCCGTAGCGACGTAGACACGATCCAAGAAGGCGAGTCGATTATTGGCTTCGCGAACTGCGCTGGTAGCCACTACTCGCATTTGATCGGCGCGCACAATTCCGTATTCGCGCATCAATCGGCTGTAACTGCGCAACACGCGAACGCTGTCCTCGATCGAGGTTTTGGTTATCAGCCCCTTGGTAAACGTATCTTTACCCAGCGTCACCGCCTGAGACAGATTTTCCAGCGTATTGACCTGGCCTTGCTCGTCAATCTCAGCAATCGCCATTCGAATACTGGTCGCACCAATATCCACCACCGCCACCGGGCGACAGACAGACTCCTTGGCCATGCGAATGGGTGCAGTAGACATAAATACAATCGAGTTATCCCAGCGGCCTCAGAGAATTCAGGTACCGCAGTTGATTTGGACAGCAGCTCCAATTGTAGTCATGGCCGAGATACAGAGTATAGGACACTTGAAAAGCCAGCAAAGATGGCTGCGGTAGACTGGTTGCTGCAGCCGCTGCGACTGATCAGTAATTCGGGGGCATATTGCGATATTGTAGAGGCACATTCGTTTCGCGGATAGCTTCCGGCTGGGGCCAGAAAAACTCGCGCGGACGACCGCCTTCGACCTCGGGCGCAATGTCGTTTAGTGGAAACGGATCGTGAATTACGGCCCGCGATTTTTGGCGGTCGATGGTCCCTTGACCTCCTGGAAATCCCCAGGCTCGAGGCCTGTTGGCACAGCCCGTACTGAGCAAGACTACGACCATCCACAGGCTGATGATCCACTTTGGCACGTTTCGGGGGCTGTTCAGTAATCTGCGCGACATTGTGTGGGAATCCTTTCCAAGCCGTGCAGCTCGGGTTTGCGGCAAGTCCGTCGGGGGCTGGCCAAAAGTCCTTTTTTGCCTGTACCTAAAGTCTCTGTCTCAAGCGCCTTCCGACGGGATGCGTAGAGTACCGTTTCGCAGGCATTCTAGGAGCCCTGAAACGCTAGACCTAGGTCGATTCTGTCATCGGCACAATGCCTGCATTTCCAGTAGTGACAGCTACGGAGACAGCCAAATCCCGCCCGGAACTGGCGTCCGCCAGGCGCCCCAACGCGACAATCGGTAAAAGCCGCACAACAGCCACCGCTTACTTGGAGCGACTAAAGGGAAGAAAATCAACCTTATTGGGAGTATTGGATGCTCCGAGTCCAAGTCGATCTTGCATTGGCGGCTACGAAGTCTATTCTAGCCGGTTAATGAACCGACTACTGTATTTCTATCAACCGCCAGAGCCAGCTACGTGGATTTTCTTGTCCTCGTTCCTGCTACTAAGCCTCTATTTCGTGTTTCAACGTTTCTTCAGCGTTCGAAACCTGGACGTGTTGTTGTTGCTACTATTGTCGCCCGGTTTATTGATGGTCTACGAAGGTCGCAAGATGGCCCTCGACGAAGTGCCGCAAGTCTCTAGTCAGCAGTTGGCCGGGACGACGGTGCGAAAAGCCCAACCAAACACCTACCGCAAGATGGTAACTCTGCAAACAGCGACTACCGTCCCACTCTCGCAACCCGATGTCGCGGCGGTCGAAGCCTACCCACCAACGGAACCAGCTTCCATCGTGTGGAATGCAAGCAGTCTGCAGTTCTACGGATTTGTGATGCTGCTGGCGGCATGCGGTCTATTAACGATCCGCATGTTAGTCGACCCGGCGCTGGTTCGCCGCCCGTTATTGGTCCCCAATTTGTCGATCGGTGGCCTGAGTTTCATTGGGGTCAGCCTGTTTTTATTCTTGATGTCGATCGTGGTAACCAGTACGCCTCACGAGCAAGAGGTGCGCGGACCGCAGCTGGGGCCTGGCTATGCTTTCCTGAACAAGCTGCCGCAATTGCCCACGACTCCCGGACTGGAATACAAGCCGGTGGTGCCGACCGTGTCCGATACCGACGACAGGTCGCGCTGGCTGCCCAACTTGGCCCGCGTCCTGGCCGTACTCTCGAATCTGGCCATCGTGCTCAGCATCGTGGGTATCGGCTATTGGCATTTCGACAATGTGAAAACCGGCATCGGCTGCGCGGTGATGTATCTCTTGTTACCTTACACGGCGCAGATGACCGGCAACTTGGAGCATGTCATTCCGGCGGCCATGATGACCCTGGCTCTCCTGGCCTATCGCCAGCCCTTGCTGGCTGGTGGTCTGATGGGATTGGCGGCTGGACTGGTGTATTACCCGCTGTTCTTGCTACCGCTGTGGATCAGTTTCTACTGGAAGCGCGGGCTGGGTCGCTGGATGTCAGGTCTGTGCAGTGCGCTACTGCTGCTGGTGGGATTGTTGCTGCTGGATGGCTGGCAAGAGTTCCAAGTCCACCTCAGCCGTATGTTTGGCACATGGTTGCCGCGGATGGATGGCTTAGAAGGAATTTGGGCACCGGGCAACGTGCCTGCCGACTACCGCTTGCCGGTTCTGGTGGGCTTTATTTTGCTGAGTGGATCATTTGCAATCTGGCCATCTCGCAAGAATCTGGCTACGCTGATGAGCGGCACGGCGGTGATCATGTTGGCGGCACAGTTTTGGCATGGCTACGGTGGCGGGTTGTACATGGCTTGGTTTCTGCCCTTCACACTGCTGACTGTCTTTCGGCCCAACCTGGATGATCGCATAGCCACCAATGTCGTTAAGGCTCCGCGATCGGCCACGATCTGACGGCGGCTGACTTAGACCTCCAACCATCCAACGGCAAGTGCCTGGAAAGAAGCATCACCTTGCAGCGCGACGAATTCTGTTTTTTCCATCGGCTGCGCGTCCGCTGGGCCGAGGTGGATCGCCAAGATGTTGTCTTCAACGGAAACTACTTTCTATACTTCGACGTGGCGGTCACCGAATATTGGCGCACCATCGGCGTCTCCTACCCCCACGGCTACGTCGATCGTTTTGGCCAAGACATTTTTGCCGTAAAGGCTACCGCCGAATTCCATGCCGCCCTGAGCTTTGATGACGAAGTCGATGTCGGCTGTCGGGTCAGCAAGCTTGGCCGAACATCGCTGATCTTCACCTTGGGTATCTGGAAGGGTAGCCTGCAAACCACCAGCGGCCAATTGGTGTATGTCAACGTCTTGGTGGCCAATAACAGACCAACACCCTGGCCTGAGAGCCTGGTGCAGTCGATCACGACCTTCGAACGCACGCCGCCTACGACCGCGTAATTTGGCGCTTCGTGGCCGTGCAGGCAACAGGCAAATGGTGTGCCGGCGCGGGGCCGAACTAAGTTGGGTGTCGGCGACGTTTGTCGCTGTCCGCATCGTTTGTTTTGTACCGCCAGTTTTCACCGGTCCTGCTGGTCACATACTACAAGTCACTTGGGCAGGCTTCGGTACCACCCGGCATCGCCCAAGCAATAGAGCTGTGCCAACGGCTGGGTTATGTCTTGGCGACCGGCGGCCAGTGTGGAATGCAGTAGCGAACTGAAATCTTGCCGGGCCATTTTGCCGGCTGGAAAAGCGATCATGTATAAACCACGTCTGGCTCGGGTCATGGCTACATACAACACGCACAGCATCTCATACACCATTGACGACTTATTGGCATCGAAAGCCCGTTGCCAATTCTGCGGCAGCAGGGCCTGTAAATCTGCGCTCATGTAGCGCAGCACGCCATCGGGCGACTGACACGGATCGGGGCGGCGGGCGACCAACAGCGGTGGCGATCCGGTCAGCGAGACATCCAACGCAGGCAGGAAGACCGCATCAAACTCCAAGCCCTTGCTTTTGTGGATCGTCATCACCTTGACCTGCGACTCGCTGGGCAACGCGACTCGCTGTCGTTGGACCGCACTTTCAAAATCTCGCAGCCTACTTCCAACTGCCTGATGGGCGTGGGCTGCCCGTATCAACTGCTCGACACGCTGCCCGTCCCACCACGATAGCTGCCCCCACAGGCTCCTGGCAGCCCACTCGATGGCCCGCCCCAAGCCGCGCAGCGACACCATGTCTCGGAACCAGCGCGCCACATCAATCGGATTGACTCCAGCAGTAGTGGGCAGGCAATTTCGCAACGATTCCATTAAGGGCGAATGACGAATATGAAAGTAGCAGGTGCCGTCGCCCGGATGATCGGCCAGATGCACCAGCGACAGTATCAACTCAACGGCCACCGAGTCATTGAGCGGATTGCCGCCATCTTGACTGGCCGACACATGCCGCTCCCGCAGCAGCCCCATCATGGTTGCCACATCATCGTTGGTCCTAAACAACACGCCGATACTGGCCGCAGACTGTGTGGCTAGCTGTGCAATACGATCAGCTGCGTGCTCTAGAAAAATCCGTCGGCGATCTTCTTTGGTCAATGCATCAGCCGCATCGCCGTCGAGCTGCGGTCCGTTCTCTAAACTGACATAACCGTCCAGTGACTGCCGAGCCGTCTGGTGCGCGGGAAACTGTTGACTCCACAAGGTGGCCGTCTGCTCACAGTGCGCATAGTTCGTGTGCCGATCAAGATGCTGGAACACTTCGTTGACAGCCTGCATCACCTGCGGACTGCTGCGATAGCTGGTTTGGAGATCGCGGCTTTCCAATCCGCTGACGGTTTGCACCACGTTATCAAAAATCTCTGCGACTCCGCCGCGCCAACTGTAGATCGCTTGTTTGCTATCGCCGACACAAAAGAAGGATCGATCGCCTGGTGACTGATCTGGCCCCGCCAACTCAGGCCCCGCACCAGCACCCAGGGGCTTGGCCAACGGGCGCAACACGTCCCACTGTTCCAATGATGTATCCTGAAACTCATCCAACAACAGATGCTGAACGCTGCAGTCCAATCGAAATTCCAGTCGCTTCATGCCTAGTTCTCCAGCCTGGAGGGGCGCGCCGTCGCGCAACCAGCGGGACAGAAAATGCGTCACATCAGCAAAGGTTATAGAACGAGTGCGCTGGACTAGTTGTTGATATGACTGATCGTAAGCCTGCAGGACACTGTACGTGGCCAGTGTCTGACGGCGGTAGATTGGCAAGGCTTCCGCAGCGGCTCGATCCAGAATCACCTCCAACGCCACGCTCAAATCAGCAGGCAACTCCTTGTTAAAGTATTTTGGCACCGCCTCTCGAATAGCTTTGAACAGCGTATGTCCAATCAGCTTGCCCCAATCACCGCTACGTGCCATCAAGTGCAGCTTGTTCAATTCGTTGTTGATTCGCTTGTCGCTCATGCGGCAGGATTCGACGGTCATCAGCGCCGACTCAAACGCCACTTCGCTGGTGACAGCCGGCAACGGCAGTTGGTCCCAAGCCTGCTCGGAAGTGCAACGAAAGAATTCCAATCCATTTTCCACCGTCAGGCGAATATCATCCGACAGTCTGCGATTAGATTCGCCCTTGAACAACATCCGCACCAGCTCCAGCAACGTCCGCCGATCATTGCTGCCCAGCATGTCAGTGATCGCCTGCATCTGCATCTGTGGCTCTTGGCTGGGGTCCAGCGTACTCCAGCCTACGGGCAAACCCATGTCCAGCGTCAGCGTTTTGGCCAACTGAGCAAAGAAGCTGTCCAGTGTCCCGATGCGCAGTCGATGAATGCTGGCGGTGACTCGCCGTAGCGTTGCCAAGCACGCGGCTGCTGATGTATCGACCTGGGGCACGTTTGCAGCCAGCTCCCGCCGCTGGTCGGCATCAATACAGCTCAAAGCCAACCGTTGCAAGACGCGACTCATGATCTCGCCCGCCGCCTTGCGAGTAAACGTGGCAGCCAAGATGGGATCGACATCCTGACCGGACAATAGAATCTGCAACAAGCGATTGGTTAACTGAAACGTCTTACCGGTACCCGCCGAAGCGCGAATCATCAGCGGCGGCAATTGAATCGACTTGCGGCTCGCAGGCTGATTCAATCGCTGTCGCGCCTGCTTGACCACGTCCGCCTCTACCGCCAGTTTGCCATAGCCTTCAAAGCGAAACAGCTTTCGCTTTGGTGGCGGGGAGTTGACTTGCTGGGCGTTGATTTGACAGATGCGGGCATAATCATCGTATGCTACAGGTCGAATCTGCTCGGGCCAGAATTGACAATTCGCTACACTGGTCGCGACTTGATTGGCAACCTCCCAAGCTTCATTCAACAGTTCGGGGCTGAACTGGGCCGCACAAAAGCCGACATCCTCCAAACGCTTGGGCAAATTGATGTAGCCCACTGATGGCATTCCCGTCACACCCAGCGCTTTGGCGATGGGAATATACAGCGGCAATTGCAGATCTAACCAACCTTGACTGCGGTTGTAATGAACGCTTTCCGGTTTCTTGGCCGTTTCGCTAGTCTTATAATCCCAAATCGCCCACTGATTGGTGTCAGCATGATAGTCGATGCGGTCGATGCGCCCAATCAGCAACAACTCGCCATGGCAACCCACCTTCACCCCGTGCTCGAGCGTCGAGCCTTGCTCGGTGAAGCGAATTTCCCAACCCGCAGCAGCCCGTGCAGCTTGTTGTGTTGCGAAAGCCCGCAAGCGCATCTCGGCCTGTTCGATTTGAATCAGCACAGCCGCTGGTGGACCGGGACCAAATTGTTCAGCGGCGATTCTGTCCAGCTGCGATTTGAGAAATTCAGCGACCTCGTCCGCATCCGAACTGGTCGCCACGCTGCTGCCAGCCAGTTGATCCAGAACTGCGTGAACCAGATTGCCGAACATCGAGGCATCTAGTTCGACATCGGCATCGCTCTGATCGCGCAACCGCAGGATATGTCTCAGGTAAAACCGATAGGGACAGCGCAAATAATCGCGAAAGGCTGTGACGGTGATCTGTGTTGGGGGTTCGACATTTTCGGGACGCGGAATGGCAAGTCGACTGGTGCCCGTCGTTGGCTGGCTGTTTCGATGTGCCTCTGGCAGCACATCCGCATTGGCCTCGTGCACCAAATGCAGCACGCGGGCCGGCAAGTCAACTAGATCGCAGGCCAACAACAGCCGACTGGGTACCATGGGATCGCCAGCGGCATCGGTCTTGCCCACCACGATCTTCACCTGCCGCCGCGCCGCTAACATGACGTTGAGACAATAAACGTCGCGTGCCAGCCGGCGCGCATTGTCCAGCATTCCCAGTTGTCGTCGCAATTGATTGGGCAGGAAGGCATCCGCATTGACGCATTCCGGCACCACGCCATCGTGCAACCCGGTAATGATCAGCGCCGGCGCATCGTCCCAGGCCAATTCCAACCAGCCCAGCATCTGGACGGCATTCGGATCCGGAGGCTCGGCTACCAGTTGATCGTCCATGCTGCGCAGCAGCAATTCGATCATCTCCGTAATACTCAACTTCGGCTGCAGCGATTCGGGAATGCCGTGCAAAGCGGCCAGAGCATCGCCAATTTGATTAGCTGCATCGATCAATGCGAAGCTGCTGTACTCTTCGTAGCTGCCGTCGTCACGACGGTGGGCGCACTGAGTAGCATCCCCCTGTTCCAAACTCCGGGGTCCGGAGTGGTTGCTGTCCAGCGTCTGGCGACGCTGGCTACCAGCGCCATCGAACTGAAGTGCGTTGGCGGCAGGTTGATACGCAGTGACCAACACCTGCCGGATCGGTTCAACCCAATCTGCAATCGACTGTAAACGTTTTTCGAGCGGCTTGAGCCACTCAGTGACAGCATCTATTACCGCGCGATACGTGTCGAACGATTGGGCTTTCTGGTTGACAAATCCATCCAGCTTGACCGGCAGTGCTTCGCGATAGTACTGGTCTAGCTGGCAGAGCCAGTTATCCGGCAGTGACTGACTGGCCGCCGATAACATGCGATCCACGGCTGGATGTCGAACTAGCGCGGCCAGCGAGCTGTAGTCGCGTTGATCCATATATCGGCTAATCAGAGCCAACAACACGGCTGGCTGGCTGCGAACCAATGGTTCGCCAGGACCAAACCGCGCGACCATGCCGCTGTCAGCCAGTCGATGTCGCAGCTCAGCAATCAGCTCGCCATCCGGCACGCCGAGCGTTACGTCGCGCACGTTTAGACTGTCGCCCCACTGGGCCAGCGTTGCAGCTACCAACTCTGCCTGATCGCTGGGCGTGTTGCCAACCAACAGGCAATCCGGCGGCAAATCAACAGGCTGACTCTGCCAGTAATCGGCCTCCAGACAGCCCAGCGGATCGAAACCGCTTGACCGTGCGGGTGGTGCAGCCACCCAGACCTGCACTTGATCCGACACCGCGCTTAAGAAGCCGCGTTGAACGCGATTCAAATCCATGCAGCCGACCACAATGATCTGGCGACTGGCTTTCGCCTCGGAAGCGGTCAAGGCACGCTGTCGCGCGGTGTGAATATCCCAGAGCTGTAGTCGATGCAGTTCGTCCAGATACAACCGCTGAATTCTGGCGAGCGCCTGCCAGCGCGGTGTTTCGATGTGATTCCTTCCGAGAGCCTTGGCTACGGCGGTAAAATCTAATAAGTCGCTCGCCAGCTCGCGATGCAGGTTGGACAATATCTTGGCCAGCTCCAGCCATTGCTGGGTTGCCCCGGGCTGTGGCGGATGCTGCATCAACAACCGCAAGTCAGCGATCGTCGCCTGTTGTGCAGCCGCGACCCAGCTCAGAAGTTGTATCCAGTCACTGGCCAGTGGCAGCTTGGCATCGTATAGCCGCTCGGGCAAGCCACCGACTGTAACGATTTCGGGAGGCTTGAGCACACACGCCGCCTCCTGAGCACGCAGCGCTAATAGCTCCCCTAACCGCCTGACCGCCAATCCACCTGGCAAGACCAGCAGCACATCGCGCATATCCCATTGATTACCCGCTGCAAACTGGCTGTGCAGTCGCGAGACGATGTCGGGCAAGACCGGCTGACCCCAACCAATCCAAGTGCGCCGATCCATGGTTCCTTCAGGTCGCTGGTCAAGCGTCCCCATCATGTGCGAATCGAATCTGCTGGAGAACTATTTGATGATACCGTTGAGCGCGCTAACAAGCTGCTGCGGATTGCTGCGCCAGGCGACTTCCGTGGATGTCTTGTCAGCTAAATTTTTTACCTGACAGGTGCCAGCCTCCAGTTCCTGACTGCCGGCCACTAGAGCCACTTGAAAGCCACGCGCATCGGCGTACTTGAGCTGCACGCCAATCTTCTTGGGCTCAGGGTACAACTCCCCACCGATACCGGCGGCCCGCACCGTGCGAGCTAACTCGAAGTAGTCCGCCAAACGCTCGCGATCAAAATAGACGATCAGCACCGGAGCCGGTGTGCGCACCGGAGCGATCATGCCCAGCGTCTCCATGGCCGCCAACAGTCGATCCAGTCCCAGCGACGCGCCGATGCCAGGCAAGTGTTGTTTGGTGAACAGCCCGGCCAGATTATCGTACCGGCCTCCAGAGCAGATGCTGCCGATGCTTGGTAGTTGCAACAGCGTCGTCTCGAAAATGACGCCCGTGTAATAATCCAAACCGCGGGCGATGGAAACATCCAACCGATAACGCGATTCGGGCAATCCCGATTGTTTGAGCGCCAGACAGATTTGACGCAAACGTTCAACACCTTGCTCGCCCAGCGCGTTACCTTGGACCAGCGTCTGTATTTGATTCAAGATGTCATCGGTCTGGCCATGGACATCTGCTAATTGTAGCACCTGCCCGGCCGCCGACCGCGTGATTCCATCGGTGCGCAGCATCTCGGCCAGCACCGCATCTGGACCAATCTTGTCCAGCTTGTCCAGCGCGCGCAGTACCGGTACTGACTTGTCGGCCAGGCCTAATTTTTCCAATAGGCCGCTCAGCACCTGACGATTGTTGATGCGCAGTTGAAAATCCTGGATGCCGATTTCCAACAGCAATTCGTGGATGACTAACGCCGTTTCGATATCCGCCACGACCGACTGGGTACCGATGGTATCGAAATCGCACTGCACGAATTCGCGATACCGACCAGCCTGGGTATTCTCGCCGCGCCACACCGGTGCGATGTGATAGCGTTTGAAGGGCATTCCTAGCTGTGAAATATGCTGTGCGGCAAATCGCGCCAGCGGCACTGTCAAATCGAACCGCAAACCGACGGGCCGATCGCCGTGATCGCGAAAATGGTACAGTTGCCGATCGGTTTCTTCGCTGCCCTTGCCAGTCAGAATTTCCAGATGTTCCAGCGCCGGAGTATCAATGGGGCTGAAGCCGTAGCGACGATATACACGGCGCGCGGTCTCCATAATGGCTTCGCGCGGCATCATCGTCTCGGGCAGGTAGTCGCGGAAGCCTTTAAGCGTACGTGGTTCTATCAAGGGATTCACAGCAGATGGGTCGATGAGTAGAAGCGTCAAACACTAGCCAAGACGGGCAGCAGCGGTGGCTCGGGTGTGCGGACACAACCAAATTCGTCCTGGCCAATGGTCGCCTCCACGTATTCGGCAACCTGCTCGGCGGTTTCAAAATATTTTTCGTAGGTACTATCCTCGTCGTATTCGCAATTGTCGGTCGAATACTCGCGGCAAATCTCCGGACGCGTTTCGTAGATGCCACAGCGATTGTCGCTCTGCAAGTGCTTGCAGGTGGTGTGCACTAGCAGATACCAGGTCTCGTCTTCGACGAACACCGATGCTCTTTCGTGCAGCAAAAACCAGCGCATGAAATCGAAATCCTTGAGCGATTCTGGCTTGTCGATGGGCAGCGCAAAATACTTGCAGCATTTGGCCGGGCAGTAATTGCACAAACAATCGCCCTTGGGCAAATTCTCGCGAAGTATGCGAACCGGTTGCATCATCTTGCCATTCCTGAGTGTACTAAAGAATTCTGAAGTCTGTTACTTCAACGACCAATTCGATTGGTCCCTCGCCTTCACGCATCTTTGATGCGACATTATCAGCAAAGACTCCTCGGGTCACGATTCACTGCTGCTGTGCTCATATTCTATCCTGCAAAAAAGCAATCCGCTATACTACGGCGCTTAACAAGGTATCGCAGATTTTTTTTGCAGCCCGCTGTGTTAGCGAGGAAAATTGATGGAAATCGTCGTCACGGCGGTTGGTCCAGACAATGTTGGCCTGGCCGATCCGATTATTCACGAGGTGACTCGGCAGGGCGCTAGCATTGCGGAGATTCAGATGTACGATCACGACGAGGCCGCCGTGTTCGCCATGATGTGCCGCTTGAAAATGGAAGCTCGACACTGGAGCAACATTCGCGCAAACGTGTTGGAAATTGGCCAGCGCAAGGGGCTGTCGGTGCGCGTCTGGACGCCCACGCCACCCGACGGCCGCAAGGCTAAGCTGGCGTTGTGCACGACCTATCAGGAGAGCACTCCACGGGCCATCTTGCAAGCCATTCAAGATGGAAGACTCAATGCCCAGGCCACCGTGATGATTGGCAATCGACAGAAATGCGCTACGCTGGCCGAAGAGTTTGGTGTGCCCTGGCACAATATTGGTAAAGCCGATGGCACCGCCGATGAAGCGGCAATGGTGCAGCTACTGGATCGATATGAAGTGGACTATATCATCCTGGCGCGGTACATGCGCATCTTGCCACCGGACACCTGTTGGAAATTCGCCGGCGGCAGGATCATCAACTTGCATCACGGACTGCTGCCCAGCTTTCCTGGCTTTAAGCCCTATCACGATGCCTTTGCCAATCGCATGTTGGTGTACGGTGCCACCTGCCACTTTATCGTACCCGAATTGGACGCCGGTAATCAGACGATCTACCAGTCGACGTTCAACGTTGATCCTGGCACAACCATCGAGGAAATCGTACGCATTGGCCAAGAGGTCAATGAGCCAACGTGTTTACTGGAAGGAGTTCGCCGCGTAGTCGATTTAGAAGTCAAGCTACATTTCCACCGCGTCATCGCATCCTCGGGCCGGTAAAATTAACTTGGCAAGCTAGCTCAAACTAAGCAAGCTGACCATCGCTACCCCAACCGCTTCTAGATTGTCCGAGAGGTGCTCGTCAATGACTTTTCGCCGATCCCAACTTCTAGCCGCCAGTCATCACACAATAGCTTGCAGGTTGCGTTGTATTGGCGTGGCGACTTTCCTGGCTCTCTTGCCGTGCGTGTCTGCCTTGGCTCAGCCTGCAGCTGCTGATGCCGCCCACGCCATCGACGCCCCCCAGGAACTTAGATGGTACGAGCCCAGCTTTTGGGAGACCGTCGACGGACGCCCGGTCGAGGAAAGTTGGCAATTCAGCCAGGGCGAGATTCGACTGCACAACCCGCGCGGTGGTCGAGGTAGCCTGCTCAGCCCTGCAGTGCCGGTGCATTTCGAGTTGAGCTTTCAGTGGATGATTGAACCCGGTGCTAACAACGGTTTGAAGTACCGCGTGCGATCGTTCGACGACCGCTGGCTGGGAATCGAATACCAGATGATCGACGAACGCATCCCCTTGGCCAAGCCGCACATCGGTTCTACGGCTTCGATCTACGACCTGGTCGCACCTGCGCTTGAAAAACCGCTCCTTCCAGCGGGTCAATGGAATCAATCTCGCATCGTCTCGCATGGCAGTCGCCTGGAGCATTATCTCAACGGCAGCTTAGTGGCCAGCATTCAAACCGACAGCGTCGAGTGGTATGCGGCCATGGCTCGCAGCAAGTTCGATGGTCTCAGCAACTTTGGGCAGCCACAACCCGGCGATCGTATCCTGCTGACCGATCATGGTGGCCAAGCGGCTTATCGCGGCTTTGAATTAATTGAATTGCCACCGCCTGACCAGCAATCTCAGCCTGAAAAATTATCGCCGCAACTAGGCAACGGGCTGCGGAACGGTTGGGCCGATCAAACCTCGATCGTCTTGTGGACGCGGACTACGGCCCGCAGTGAAATGCTGGGCGACGGCGGGCAGTTTGTACCCATCAGTCGCGATCAGCAGTCTCAACTTTCGGCATCTCAAGATGCAGACAAACTGCTGCACGTTCAGTTGCCCGAAGGTGCTACACTCGACCAGATGCACGGGGCCTGCCCGGGTGCTGCCGGTGAAGTGCGATTGACATACTTCCCCGAGGCGGCTCGCGGCGCTGCCAGGACGACCGATTGGGTCGAGACGGTTGCCCAGCATGATTTCACTCACCAATGGCAGCTCGACCGACTATTTCCGGGGACAAGTTATGCGGCGATCATCGAAGCTCGCCCCGTGGGCCAGTCGACGCTGACGGCGGTTCTGCGCGGCCGATTTCAAACCGCTCCGAGTCCGACTCAGCCGCGCCCCGTGACGTTTTGCATGACCACCTGCCACGACTACGTTCGGCGAGACGACGGCGATCTGGGGCACAAAATCTATCCGGCCATGACGCGACTGGAACCCAATTTTGTCGTCCACGCTGGCGACATCGAATACTACGACATGCCCGATCCCTGGGCTTGGACCATCGACTTGATGCGCTTCAAGTGGGCGCGGCTGTTTGCTCTACCTAATAATCGCCAGTTTTACAATCGACACACCGCCTATTTCATGAAAGACGACCACGATACGCTGAAGAACGATTGCTGGGCCGGCCAGCATTACGGTGCGGTGACTTTTGAGCAGGGCGTAGAGCTATTCAATCTGGAACAGTTTCCCGCGCGTCAGCCACGCTACGCGACGATTTGCTGGGGGCCGGACCTGCAGATCTGGCTGCTTGAGGGCCGAGACTACCGCAGCCCCAACACCCTGGCCGATGGTCCCGAGAAAACCATACTGGGAGCCGAACAAAAGGCATGGCTATTAGAGTCGCTGCGCAGTTCATCGGCCAGATACAAACTGGTCTTCAGCCCTACACCCATCGTAGGCCCGGACCGTGAAAACAAAAATGACAACCACGCCAATCAGACATTTACCTATGAAGGTCAACAACTTCGTCAGGCGTTTGCTGAGACCGGCAACGTAATCGTCTTTTGTGGAGACCGCCATTGGCAATACGCCTCGGTTGATCCTCAGACAGGTCTGTGGGAATTCGGCTGTGGCCCTGGTAGCCAGCGGCATCAATTGGGCTGGCAGGAGGGCGATGTACGCCCCGAACACCGTTTCTTGCGCGTGCAAGGCGGATTTCTCAGCGGCACACTGAGCTACTCGGAGAGCACCCATGCACCTGAGCTCACATTACGGCACCACGACGTAACCGGCCAGCAAGTTAGCAGCTTCCAGTTTCCGCCCGCACCCTGAGAGTCACTGTTAGCCAGAAACCGAACGAACCGCAGTACAAGACTGCGGGATTTGAATGCCGTCGGCTTGCACGGTGCATCGTGCTACCTTTTGCTACCGAACGATCGCTTAAGATGCTCAGTTATTTTTCCGCGAGACTATTTCCTTCGCCTAATCCAGGTATTTTGTTGCTGCTGACCGGCAGTACACTCGGGTTGACCTCGCTGGCTCAGTTTGATGCGGTGACCAACTATGACTGGAGGCTTGTTATTTTAGGGACCACTCTGTTTGGCCCAACCCTGTAGCTGGGTTCTTTCAGTTACTCAGCGACATTTGCCGGTCCTGGACCGATATTCGTGTCGCTTAATAGCGCAGGTGGTCTGGCTGGCGTTCCTGCCAGGGATGGTGTCCTGTCATTGACCGGTCGCGCCTGGGTTGCCGGAGACCCCTTTGTGCTCAACATCACATCGAACGTTCCAAATCTATCCAGTCTTGCATTCTTGGGCATCGCAATTCCATTTGTCTTGTGTCGAGACCGCCCAAGAATGTAGTTGAAGAAATGTGAAGATAGCCTGAGCAATGATGCCCAGTGAGCCAAGAGACGCAGTTGGTTCCGTTTTTTGGCTAACCAAGTGTGGCAAACCGGCCCAGCAGGAGTACCAATTGCGGTAGTTCCGGCGGGCGGGCTTTGTATTGGGGGGTTGGCGAGGTTAAAATTAGGGTGGACTCACGAGAGTTCCGGTGGCCTCCCGCTTCGTTTTGGCCGGGGTGGCTGACCGCCCGCCTGAATCACCCTCCTTTGCTAACTAGCTTGTGCATTGCCCATGGTTACCTACCTGAAAACACTTGGCCCGCGTCTGAATCACCCGGTTGTTATGCTCTGCTCTGTAGCGACGGTGCTGGGATTGTTTCTGGTAGCTACGGGGCGGCCATGCCTGGCCCAGGAGCAGTTGTCGTACAATCGCGACGTCCGCCCCATCCTGGCGGACAAATGCTTTTCGTGTCACGGCGTCGATAGCGCGGCACGACAAGCTGGTCTGCGCTTGGATCAGCGCGAGGCGGCGATCGAGATGCAGGCGATCCAGCCTGGCGACTTGGAGGCCAGCCAGTTGATCGCGCGGATTATTGCTGACGATCCCGACGCTCTGATGCCGCCGCCGGCCATGAAGAAGCCGCTCAAGGCCGAGGAAATCGAGATACTCAAGCGCTGGGTTCAGCAGGGTGCCCAGTACGAGGCGCATTGGTCGTTTATTCCCCCACAACAGGCAGCGTTGCCCGAAGTACGCTGGTCGGCTTGGGTCAAACATCCGTTGGATCGTTTTGTGCTCAGCAAGTTGGAATCACTGGGACTTGAGCCGGCACCGCAGGCCGATGCGCTGGCGCTGTTTCGGCGACTGCACCTGGACGTTACCGGGCTGCCACCGCCTCCGGCGCTGGTCCAGCAGTTTGTGCAGGAGTACGACAGCGAGGGTGAGCCGGCCTGGAACCGCTGGGTGGATCAATTGTTGGAATCGCCTAGTTGGGGCGAGCATCAAGCGCGATACTGGTTGGACGCGGCGCGCTACGGCGACACCCACGGGCTACACTTCGATAATTACCGCGAGATGTGGCCCTATCGCGACTGGGTTATTCGTGCCTTCAATGCCAATCAGCCTTTCGACCAATTTACCATCGAGCAACTGGCCGGCGATCTGCTGCCCAATCCTTCGCGAGACCAATTGATCGCCACCGGATTCCAGCGTTGCAATATTACCACCAACGAAGGCGGCACCATCGCTGAAGAGAATCTGGCCAATTACGCCGCCGATCGTGTGCAGACGCTGGGCTGGGTCTACCTGGGACTGACCACCAATTGCTGCCAGTGTCACGATCACAAGTTCGACCCGGTTTCGATGCAAGACTACTATTCGATGGCGGCGTTCTTCCGCAATACGACGCAGGGGGCCTTCGATGGCAACGTCCGCGATGGCAAGGGGCCGGTGATTCGCGTTCCGTCGATGGAGGACGCGCCACGTTGGGCGGCCATTGATGCCGAGATCGCTGCCGCACGACAAGCGTTTGAAGCTCATAAGCAGGCGATATTGCCGGAATTTGAACAGTGGCGCAAGAGCGTTTCGGTAGACAACTTTGGTCAAGATGAAGTTGAAGAAGGTCTGATTGTGCATGCTCCGCTGTTGGAAGGCACTGGCGATCAGACGCTGAATCTTGTCGGCAATCAACCACTCAAGGCTACCGGTCCGGTCACTTGGATTCAGGACGGCAAGTTCGGACCTGCACCTGTGCTGAAGCTGGGCGGTAATTTCGAAGTCGGCGAGTCAGGCGATTTTGAGCATAGTCAGGGTTTCAGTGTGAGCGCCTGGATCAAGCCCAATTCCGACAAAGGCACCGGTAGCATTCTGGCGCGCATGGATCAGGCTGCGGAGCATCGTGGCTGGGACGTGTGGGTTGAAAACGGTCAGGTGGGCATGCACATCATCGACCGTTGGCCTGAGGCGGCGTTGAAAGTCGTCACGCGTAATCCAGTGCTCAAGGCCGGTACCTGGCAGCATGTGCTGGTGACCTATGACGGTTCTGCGCGTCCCGAGAGCATCAAAGTTTACATCGATGGCAAACGGCAACCGGCGAGCGCAGCGACCAACAGCCTGAAGCCTGATTCAACGGTCCGCACCTCGACGCCACTGCGTATTGGTCAGCGCAGTCAGAATCAAGCTCTCGAAGGCACAGCCATTCAAGACGTACGCATTTATGATCGCCAGTTATTGCGATCTGAGATCCGCAAGCTGACTTCGGCCGTGCCGCTGGCCGCACTGCTGAAGCTGGCTGCCACCAGCGGGACCGGCGCGCAGCATACGGCGCTGATGCAATATTATTTGAGCAACCTCGATAGCCAGTATCCACAGCTCGATCAGGCGCTGAAGGCTCTGGAGAGCGAACGCACTGCCATCGAGAACCGTAGCCCGGTAACTCATGTGCAAGAAGAAAAGATGAATTCACAGCCGATGGCAAACATCTTGACGCGCGGCGAATATGACAAGGTGGGACAAGAGGTCATGGCCAGTACGCCGGCCGCATTACCTCCTTTGCCGGCGGACGCTCCCCGCAATCGACTGGGGCTAGCGCAATGGCTGGTAGCGCCCAATCATCCTCTGACAGCCCGAGTAACGGTCAATCGCTTCTGGCAACAACTCTTTGGCCGGGGCATTGTGCCAACGCCTGAAGATTTTGGTGTCAGCGGCGCGATGCCCAGCCATCCGGAATTGCTGGACTGGTTGGCAGTTGATTTTCAGACCAATGGCTGGGACGTAAAGCGACTGTTCAAGCAGATGTTCAGCAGCGCCACCTATCGCCAGGCGGCCATCGTTTCGCCGGACAAGCTCGAGCGCGATCCGGAGAATGTATGGCTGTCGCGAGGTCCACGTTTTCGAATGGACGCCGAAATGATTCGCGACTATGCCTTGGCATCCAGTGGCTTGTTGACTGCCCAAATGTTTGGTCCACCGGTCAAACCCTACCAGCCGGAAGGTATCTGGGATGTAGTCGGATTGCCGGGAGGTGACACGCGCGAATATCAGCCTAGCCAAGGACCAGACCTGTACCGACGTAGTCTATACACCTTCTGGAAGCGAATGGCGCCACCGCCAAACTTGGAAATTTTCAACGCTCCTTCGCGCGAGGTATGCAGCGTACGGCGTGAGCGCACCAACACGCCTCTTCAAGCACTGGTGACACTCAACGACATTCAGTTTGTCGAGGCGGCACGCGTGTTGGCGAGCCGCGTGCTAGCCCAGGCAACGACCGGCGATCAGACGTTAGATGACAATCGAGCCCTCGAACTGATTGCCCAACAGACGCTGTGCCGACCGCTCTCGTCCGGCGAACAGTCGATCGTGCTGGCTGGTAAAGATCAATTGCTAGCTCACTTTCAAGCCAACGTCGATGACGCTCGACAATTGATTGCGGTCGGAGAATATCCCGTCGATTCCTCGGCCGACCCTGGGCAGTTGGCAGCTTGGACGATGGTCTGCAATCAAATGCTCAATTTGGACGAAACGTTAAACAAATAAGTCGTGTGAGGATTTGTAGGGTGGAACAAGCATGCCGTGATACACGGCGCGTTGCTGTCCACAACATTTGAATAGCCGCCATGGAACTTCGGGGCAGATTAATTCGGCTGGCGACGACCCGCCAGCAGTATGAATGGAATGCGACATTAGCCGTTGCGCAACCAAGTTACGGTGCTGCGCTATGAATAATTCACCTGAACAATTCACTTGACAGACAATCCACCGGGAGATAACTCATGCATCCACTGGAAGAAGCGCGACTGCTTCAGCGGCGACAGATTCTGGCGCGGGGAGCCAGTGTAGCTGGCGCGGCGGCGCTGGCTCATCTATTTGGAACACCGGCAGATCTCGCGCAAGCCAGCTCGGCGAAGGCTCAAGGACCACACTTTGCCCCCAAGGCCAAGCGTATTATCTATCTGCACATGGTGGGTGGTCCTTCGCAGATCGACCTGCTGGATTACAAGCCGGTGATGAAAGAGTGGTACGACAAGGACTTGCCGGACAGCATTCGCCAAGGCCAAAGATTGACTACCATGACCAGCGGGCAAGCTCGATTTCCCATTGCACCCAGCAAATATACCTTCACGCAGGCTGGCGAGTGTGGCATGTGGATGAACACCCAATTGCTGCCGAACCTGGCCAAGAAGGCCGATGAAATCTGCTGGATGCGCAGCTTGCATACTGAAGCCATTAATCACGAACCGGCCATCGCCGCCATGCAAACTGGCAATCAAGTGCCCGGGCGACCGTGCTTGGGATCGTGGGCATCGTATGGTCTGGGCAGCATGAATGAAGACTTGCCAACGTTTGTGGTGTTGGTGGCGGTGCCCAGCAATCGCGAGCAGGAACAAGCGATTTCGTCGCGACTGTGGAGCAGCGGATATCTACCCGGTCAACATGCGGGAGTTTCCTTCCGCAGCAAAGGCGATCCCATCTTGTACATCAACAATCCGCCAGGAGTTCCGGCTGCGATTCGCAAACAGACTATCGACAACTTGAACGCGCTCAATCAAGTCACCTATCAACAATTGGGGGATCCACAAACGCATACTCGCATTCAGCAGTATGAAATGGCGTTTCGAATGCAAGCCAGCGTGCCGGAGCTGATCGATCTGAACCAAGAGCCGCAGCATACTTTTGATTTGTATGGCGAAGCTGCACGCAAGCCCGGTAGCTTTGCCAATACCGTGCTGATGGCCCGGCGCCTGGCCGAACGCGGTGTGCGGTTTATACAGGTCTATCACAATAATTGGGACCATCACGGCAACGTCAACGGTCGCATGCCCGATCAGTGCAAGGACGTCGACCAACCCTGCTACGCTCTGCTGGAAGATTTGCGGCAGCGCGGCATGTTGGATGATACGTTGGTCATCTGGGGCGGTGAATTTGGGCGCACGATCTATTCGCAAGGGCAATTGTCTAACGACAACTATGGCCGCGATCATCATCCGCGCTGCTTTTCGATGTGGATGGCCGGTGGTGGTGCTAAAGGCGGTGCGATTTACGGCGAGACCGACGATTTTTCGTACAACATCGTCCGCGATCCGATCCATATCCGCGACTTCCACTGTACGCTGTTGCACTTGCTGGGCTTTGACCATGAGCGCTTCACCTACAAGTTTCAAGGCCTGGATCAGCGGCTGACCGGCGTATTGCCTGCCAAAGTCATTCCAGAATTGATTGCGTGATTCGGTGACTGCAGAACCTCAACCGACGCCTGCAGCCGATACTGGCGGGCCGCTACCCGAATTGACCGACCAGGAGCGCGCGGTCTACGAGTGGCAAATGTGGGTACCCGGTGTTGGCCAGTCCGGCCAGCGGCGACTCAAGGGCACATCGGTGATGATCTCGCGACTGGGTGGAGTCGGAGGTACCGTGGCCTATCAGTTGGCGGCAGCCGGTGTCGGCAAATTGGTTTTGGCGC
This sequence comes from Pirellulaceae bacterium, assembly GCA_019636385.1. Taxonomy (NCBI): domain Bacteria; kingdom Pseudomonadati; phylum Planctomycetota; class Planctomycetia; order Pirellulales; family Pirellulaceae; species Pirellulaceae bacterium. The sequence continues at coordinate 694,093 of JAHBXT010000004.1, forward strand.
ACGCCGGGAACTTGCAGCCCAGCGATCTGAATCGCCAGTTATTGATGACGCATGATTGGCTGGGCCGGCCGCGCATCGAATCGGTGCGACGGCGCTTGTTGGAGTTGAATCCGCGCCTGGAGATCGTAGCCGTTGGTGAAAATGTTGATGCTGGAAATGCTGAAGAGTTGCTCAACCAGGCCGATATCGTCGTCGACTGTGCACCGTTGTTCCCCGAACGATTCGCTATGAACGCCGCTGCCGTGAAGCAGCGCAAGCCGTTGGTCGAATGCGCCATGTACGAATTGGAAGCACAGCTCACCACCATCGTCCCTGGGATAACCCCCTGCCTGCAATGCATCTATCCGACAGCACCACCCACCTGGACTCGACAGTTTCCAGTATTCGGCGCGGTAGCTGGCTCAGTCGCCTGCTTGGCGGCTATGGAGGTCATCAAATTAGCCTGCGAACTGGGAACGCCGCTGTTGGCTAAAATGTTACGCTACGACTTGCGAACCATGTCGTTTCACCAACTCCAGCTTGCGCGAAGAGCGGATTGTCCGATTTGTCATTCGGTACAGGCCTAATCCTAACCAATGATCCAAAGTTTCGGAGCATCTCCCATGACTTGGCTTTTCGTACTCGTACTCGGCCCTTGGCGGTACTCGCACTCCTACGCGACCGATGCGTTTCGAGTACGATCACAAGAATCGCTTCGCTAAGCCAAAAAGGGTGTGTTCCGTCGGCAAAACGTTTGCGATACTTGGCCGTACATGAACTGCCTGCCAGCCGACTTGCGCAACACACCTTTTGCGCATGTCGACTCCACACACGCTACTTCAGGCCGCTGAAATGTTACCAATTTCACAGCACGAACCCAGCGGGTTAACAACCCGGCTATAATCCACCGCCATGCCACAAATCCATATTCCAGCCATGATGCGTCCCAAGGCGAATGACCAAGCTATCGTCGAAGTTGACGGACAGACAGTCGGTGAAGCGCTCGCACGGTTGACAGAACAGTTTCCTGATTTGAGCGGCAGTCTGTGGGATGACTCGCGGCATGTGCATGCCTTTGTGAACATCTTCGTCGACGGTCACAACATTCGCGACCGGGATCAATTGAACACAGCGGTTGGCCAGCGACAAGTTGTGTTGATCGTGCCCGCGCTGGCTGGAGGTTAAATTGCCGTGAGAAGTTTCGTTTATTTACTCGCAGTGCTCACTATTGTGTTCAGCAGCAACTGCTGGTCGCAAATCGAACGCTATCCGGAGCACCCCGATTCGCTAGTCAAGCCGGACGTGCCGCAGGGCAAGATTCTGGAGTATGAATGGCAGAGCCAGATCTTCGCGGGAACCAAGCGCCGCTATTGCGTCTATGTTCCGGCGCAATATGACGAGCAAAAGCCGGCTGCCGTGATGGTATTTCAAGATGGCCATGCCTACGTTAATCCGCATGGCGATTTTAAGTCTACGATCGTGATGGACAATTTGATTCACGCCGGCGACATGCCGGTGACCATTGGCATATTCATCGATCCAGGTCATAGCGGCGAACTGCCTGCCCAACGTGGCTGGGTGCCAACACCTTCGAACCGCAGTTTTGAATACGACACTCTGTCGGATCAGTACGCGCGTTTTCTATTGGAGGAGATATTGCCTGAAGTCAGCAAACATTTTCGGTTGACGGACGATCCCGACCAGCGGGCCATTGCGGGCATGAGTTCTGGCGGCATCTGTGCCTGGACCGTGGCCTGGGAGCGACCCGATGCCTTTCGCAAGGTACTTAGCCATATCGGCAGCTTCGTCGATATTCGCGGTGGCCACAACTATCCCAGCCTGATACGCAAGAGCGAAAACAAGCCGATTCGCATATTTTTGCAGGATGGCAGCCACGACCTAGACAACGTGCATGGCAACTGGCCGCTGAGCAATCAACAGATGGCCAAAGCGCTCGCGTTCAAGAAGTACGATTACCAATTTGTTTTCGGTGAGGGCCGTCACAACGGTCGGCATGGCGGCGCTATTTTGCCAGATTCATTACGCTGGCTGTGGCGCACCGCTGAGCCACCAGCTGCCGAGTGACTCTGCGAACGTTTGAAAAGCGAAATGCGTTGACGCAATTGGTAGGATCGGAACAGCAGGGCCAGAGAGAGTTAGTACATTCGTGGCGCGAGAGCATTGTTGAATCTCACCAACGCTGCATCCTCAAGGCTATTCCTCTTCTGCGTGCAATTTTTGGATATGATGAGGTAGGCTCTGGCTATTGCCGAACCATAAAAAAGCAGCGAAACCCGCCACGGTCCCACCTTGGACGATTTGCACGCTGTTGGGCCAGAGTTAATTGGAGCATCTACCCCCTTTCGCAAAGCCTAAGGGCGTGCACACCAACGAAGCGGTCCTAAACTAGAACACTTCAATGCTCTTGATCGACGCTTTCCCCAGCCGCTGGGCGACTCCGAGGCAGCGATCGGCAGAGTTAATGAGCTGTTGGGGATCAAAATTGGGGCCTGGAGTAGATGCCGATGCGATGCCAATGTGAAAGCGAGCTGGAATCGGCACGTGGCTTAGGTCATTGGCTGCTACCTTCTTGGCACCGGCCAGCACTTGGATCAACCCTTGCCGCAAGACTTGAGTCATTTGATTGCGGTCCGAATCCAGCGCGATCAACGCGAGTTGGCTAGTGCCGGTCAAAAATGCTAGCGGCTGTTGAACATCTGGCTGTTCAGACAGCCAGTGTGCAAGTTTTTGTTGCCAGCGACTGAGGCCATTTGCTTGAGGCTCTAATAACGATTCGTTCTCCGATTCGTTGTCAGCCAAGACCAAAATCAACGCCAGGCACACCGAGCGACTTTCGCTGCGACAGATCGACACCTGACGTCGAACTACTGTGACAAACGCAGGATCGTCCAAACCGTTGACCTGTCCGACCAGTAATTTGGGTAAACCGCTGAATGCGTTTTCGTGACTAGACGCCAAACGCGATGCGGAGCCAGACTTTGACAATGTTTTTTGGCCGACGCCCACCGGGTGATTGGCTAATCGTGGGGCGATAGGTTGAGCGGACTGTTCTTCACCTGTCAATGCAGCTTGTGCCAACTCCTCTGCTAAGACTTCTTCAGCTTCTCTGAGAGCCGATAGGCTTTCCCATTGTGCAGTGTCAGGTGCAGTCATGCTGGATGCGCGGTCCGACTCAACTTGATGTGAGGCCGTTTGAGTATCGCGATTGAGGAACCCGGTCAATTCACTGTGTGGCCATAGTTGGCCCGCCGGACTGGCATTAACAGTAGTCGCCAGAAGTTGTTCTAAAGTCTGCCAGTGCGCCGAGATCTTGTTCCACGGCACAGGCGTATCTAGCCAACAGCGCGGCAACATTAACTGTGAACTTGATGAAATCAATTCGTTGGACAGCGCCCACAAGACATGCGGATCCGCCCAATTTGGAGTCTGAAAGTTGACAGGCAGCTTGTCGGTTTCTCGAAAACTCCGCAGGGATTGCGCAGCGCTGTATTGGAAGCGATCTTTCTTGACCTGATAGCCCGGCAACGCGGTCGCAATCAAGTAGTCAATGCAGGTTAGATTTAACCTCAAATGCTGGACTATGACTTCATGCGGCGAAACGTTCGGCGTGACCTGTTGCTCTAGCAATTTTTGCAAGTCCAGGCAGTCGTTGAGCGCGAGAAGGATTACCGTTTCGCTGAGACGGCGGCGTGTTTGAGAAAACCCTTCGTGCAATCGTCCGGTGGCCAGAGAGCGATACAGCGGCAACAGACCGGCCGCCAGTAGTTGTGACACGAAAGACGGTTCCTGAACACGGCGACGGGCGGCAATGAACTGACAAATGGCGGCAATGTTTCGGCTAGTTGAGTGCCAATTTCGTTGCTCTTCCGTGCTGGCTTCCAGCTTCAGCGGGCGAATCAGGTTTTCTATGGCCTCCAGAACCTCGGGATGCGGTGTCGGCTGTGGAATGAAATTGTGGCTTGGCTTGGCCAACCACTGAAGATAGTCGTGCGGGACCAACTGTCCACGTATGATGCGGCAGGCGAGCGCAGCGTGGCTATCCAGCGTTACAGTTGTCGTGCGCAGTTCGTTCATTTCGTTCCGCATTGAGGCTTTCATACGCCTGCAAAATCAAGAGTTTGGCACTCACCTTGAAGATTAGCTTATGAAACTGCTGCGTAGTCTGTATCGCAGAGGCCGATTGACCTTTGATGTATCCGCGTAACAATCATGCCGGTTGTAACGCCTACTCCATTTTCCCCGAGGGTGCTGTGAGCAAATTTGCCGTGATCCTGGCTGCGGCTGGTCGAAGTAGCCGGTTTGGCGATCCGTTTCAAAAGAAGGTTTTCGTCACGTTGGCGGGCAAGCCACTGTGGATGCATTCGGCTGAACTGTTTGCGAAACACGCGGATGTCGGGCAACTGGTATTGGTCATTTCTGGCGAAGACCGCGAATTGTTCAATGAAAAGTTCGCCGGCCACGCTGCCATGTTAGGCATTCAAACCGTGGTGGGTGGGGAGCAACGTGCCGATAGCGTTCGGCAAGCTCTAGCCGTGATCAACGCTGATTGCCAGTGGGTGGCGGTGCACGATGCCGCGCGGCCCTGCCTGACCAAGACGCTCATCGACTCAGTATTCCAAGCGGCCCAGCGCACCGGTGCCGCCATTCTAGCCACGCCCTGCCACAGCACCCTCAAACGCGTTACGGCGCAACAAACCATCCAGCAGACGGTGCCCCGCGACGGTCTATGGCTGGCACAAACACCACAGTGCTTCAAGACCAAGCTGCTGCAACAGTGCTACCAACAACATCCCAGCCCCAGCCAGGCAACTGACGAAGCTAGCATCGTCCAAGAGTGTGGGCACGCGGTAAGCGTAGTTGAGGGCAGCCCGCTGAACATCAAAGTCACCACCAAAGGCGATTTAAAATTTGCCGAAGTAGCGCTCAAGGCACTTCCCCAACCCACAGCATTTCCCTTTTAAGAATTCATTCTATGGCGGACCACATCCTCGATGAACTCGCTTGGCGCGGCTTGATCCATCAAAACACGGGTGAGGCGCTACTGCACGAACACCTCAGTCAGTCGCGTTCGGTCTATGCCGGCTTCGATCCAACTGCGTCCAGCTTGCATTGCGGTAGCCTATTGCCGTTGATGATGTTGCGGCGCTTTCAGCGCGCCGGCCATCGGCCCATCGCGCTCGTGGGTGGGGCTACGGGCATGATCGGTGATCCCAGCGGTAAAAGCGAAGAGCGTGTGCTGCTATCGTCAGAAATCTTGGCTGAAAACGTAGCCGGAATGCAGCAGCAAATGCAGCGATTCCTAGATTTCTCCGGACCGTCGGCGGCAACTCTGGTCAACAACTTGGATTGGATGTCGGGGTGGTCCTACATTCAGTTTCTTCGCGATGTCGGTAAGAATTTTCCTGTCAACGTGATGTTGGCCAAAGATAGCGTCAAGAGCCGATTGGAACGCGACGACGCTGGTTTGAGCTACACAGAGTTCAGCTACATGCTGCTGCAGGCCTATGATTTTGTCTACCTCAGTCAACATCAGGGCTGCACGCTGCAAATCGGTGGCAGTGATCAGTGGGGCAATATCACCGCTGGTATCGACCTGGGTCGGCGCATGCACGGCAGCGTTCTGTTTGGACTTACCTGCCCGCTGCTGCTGACCAGCGATGGCCGCAAGATGGGCAAGACCGAGCGTGGAGCTATTTGGTTAGACGCTCAGCGGACCAGCCCATACGCTTTTTATCAATACTGGTTGAACGTCTCCGACGCCGATGTGCTATTGTGCTTGCGATTCTTGACCGAGATTGACTGTGATGAATATCGCGCGCTGGAGCAATCGTTAGCTCAATCGCCTGAACATCGCGCCGCACAGCGCCGCCTAGCTAGTTGGTTAACCGAGTTCATTCACGGGCAATCAGGCCTGGAATCCGCGCAGCGAGCCTCGGAGTATCTGTTCGGTGCTGAAATAGCGGACCTGACCGATCAGCAGTTGATGGAGATTTTCTACGATGTGCCCAGCGGGACGTTGACGCCTGCTGAATTGTCCAATGGCTTTTCGATCTTGGATGCTCCCGTCCGTGTTGGGTTATGCAAGAGCAAGAGCGAAGCGCGGCGCAGCTTGGAACAAGGTGGTCTGTACGTCAACAATCGGCGCATCGACTCGGTGGATAAACTACTGACCTCTGCCGATTTAGCCAGCCAGTCCGCCATGGTCTTGCGGATCGGCAAGAAACGGTTTGCCGTACTAAGAGTTGAAGGTTAAATCGGGCGCTTAAGCCCTTATGACGCCGCGATCTGCCAAAGCCTGAACCACTTGCTGCGCCAATTCTGCGGCAGGTCGTTGACCGGCCAGCAGATGAATTTCGGGGTTCTCAGGAGCCTCATACGGATCGCTGATGCCTGTGAAGTGTGGAATCTTCCCTTGTCGAGCCTGTTGATATAGCCCCTTGGGATCGCGACTTTCACAGATCTCCAGCGGAGTATCCACAAAGACCTCGATGAAGTCTCCCACCTGACCATGGCCCTCGACCCACTGGCGCACGCGCTGCCGATCGCGACGATAGGGACTCACAAAGGCGGTCAACGTCACCAGGGCCGCGGACACAAACAGTTGAGCCACCGCACCGATTCGGCGAATGTTTTCTTCGCGGTCCGCTGCGCCAAATCCCAGACCGAAACGTCGGGCGAACTCGCTGCCATGCTCGAGTTCTAACAGATTAGCACCTGCACACAGGCCATGTCGAATGTTATCACCATCCAACACATAGGTATGCACACCGCGCTGGTACAGCAATCCGTCCACCAGGTTGGCAATGGTACTCTTGCCTGACCCGCTCAGTCCAGTAAACCACACCACGCACCCGCGATGCCCCGCCAATCGCTGGCGACTGGCACGATCCACGCTATGCTGGTGCCAAACAACCTTGGGATCTGCGCTGGACATGTTGACCTTTGAAATTCAGATTGGCACTAGCACAAGTCATCGACTGACCGTGCAAGAAGTAGACTGTGGGCCGCAATCATTCGCATTGTTTACGGGCGACGATTATATCGTGGCCCAAAATAATGATCAGCAGTGTGTTATGGAATTGCACGGCAAATTGCATTTCAATTTTGAATCTCCCATAAGACTCCGCAGGCGGTCAATCATTGGCGAAATGGTGATTCCCTGCAGGCAACCATGGCATCCCTGCAACTCGCCATTCCCAAAACACTAACGCCGAGATGACGATGGCTTCCAGCACAAAATAGATACCACCCCACATCGTTAATTGATTCCAATACGCGACGCAACACACAAGGGTTGTGATGCAATAGCCGCCATTGAGCATCGCTAGCAACTTGAGCGGCCTTCTTGGGTCAGGTGCGCATGACAAACCGAACATCCCCAACACAAAAAAACCACCAGCGATTCCGGCCAGCCAGTACAGCAGCGTTGGCGGCAATCCGGTCATCAGTCGCTCAGGTGCCAAAACCAACCCCGTGATCGCGCAAGTCGTCAGCGCGCCAGCGGCATCAATAGCCAGAAGATGTTTGGGATTTGTGTGTTGCATGTCTTTGGACTTGTGTCTCGCAAGGATTTATAGGCTTCAAACGGTCGACTTCGCCACCGAACCCACAGACATTACCGCTGACCTGGACCATCGGCTTGCCAGCCATAACTGACGTACTGAATTTGGTAAGTACCGTCGCTATACAAGTCAATCACGTGGTAACCTTCGTCGGTGTGCAGAAAATCTCCTTTCCACCACAATCCGCTGACCGCTCCGCTGTTGACGAAGCCAATTCCACCGAACATGACGTGCTCGGTCAAATGCGTATGTCCACTCAGACACAGCTTGACGTTGGGAAATCGCCGCAGCAGCATCAGTAGTTCCGCAGCATCAAGATGCGACAGCATGCGCGTGGCCTGCGGGTACTTGCGCAATTCGTGGCTGAAGCCGACAGTACCAACGGTTAGAATGGGCACATGTGAAGCCACAGCCACGGGCATCTCTGGCGGCGTGCCTTGCAGTTCATCAGTCAACCACTGAAACTGCGCCGGATCCAGTTCGGCGCGATACGCCGTTTCTTCGTCAAAGGTCAAGCTATCGAGGATCAGGAATCTCCATCCGCCGTGATCGAACCGGTAGTAGCCACGTTCCAGCTCCAATTGTTCCAGTGCGATCTGCTTGCCCCAGCCTGATTCGTTGCCCTGAGTCTTACTCTTGGCCTTGTTCCAACCCCATATATCGTGATTGCCCAGACAATTCCGCACGGGCAGCGTTCCATGTTCCTTCCAAGCTGCCTTCCATAACTTCCACTGAACGGCAACTTCATCGGCACCAACTTCCAGCGCATCACCAATCGCGTCGCCACCATTGAGTATAAAATCGGGCTGATCGGGTAACCAGTGAATATGCCGGATAGCCTGAGCCAACCCTTGCGGTGCCGACCGAGCGGGCTGAACATGCACATCCGTCAGATGCACCAGCCGCACACTCCGCTGTCGCGCCGGCGCACTTTCGGCACCTGCGGCCGGACCGCTCAATCCGACAAGTCCAGTTGCTCCGCCGGCTACCAGACTCTTTACTGCTTCGCGCCGCTGCATCATCGCGTGCCTCTTTTCAGTCCTAATCTGTTCTAAAATCGAATGAGCCCAATTGGCACCGACATTTCGCTGACACGCTATCAAATGACAATTCACATAGCAACTTGCTATGTTAACAGAGAACGGTTCCGAGCCTCTTGCTCACGCGGTGGCAGATGATGTTTCATACCAAAGTTCAATCATAGCTGATCACCGTGGCGACAGCTATAATGTTGGGCTCAAGCAAGCAATGCAAACTTGATCGACTATTATGAAGCTACCGATACCGACATTGTTAATTACGCTCCTCCCTCCATTGCCCCTCTCATTAAGGCACTGCAACATGCGACTTGCCTGGATCGTTACATTTACACTCTGCGTAAGCAACGCACCGCTGTTAGCCGATGATGACATTACGTTTGAACGCGTCATCGGACCGGAGTTTCCCGGCAAATACAAACATCCGGCCACGCTGGCAGAATTGCAAAATGGCGACCTGTATATTGCCTACTACAGCGGCGCGGGCGAGTACGAACAGGACACTCGTTGCTACGGCATGCGGCTGCCCAAAGGCAGCAATCAGTGGACTCAGCCGGCCGTTATTGCTGACACGCCGGAACGTTCGGATGGCAACGTAGCGGTGTGGCAAGCTCCAGATGGCGTGGTGTGGATGTTTTATGTGGTCAACTACGGACCAACCTGGTGTCATGCGCGCGTCAAATACAAGGTATCCCGCGACAACGCGCATTCGTGGTCCGATTCTGACGTGCTGGCTTTTGAGCAGGGCAGCATGGCTCGCAGTCGCCCCATCTTACTCAACAACGGCGACTATCTGCTGCCGTTGTACCACGAAACCGGCGACGACCCGGAAAAAACAGCCGCGGACACATGCAGCTACTTCCTGCGTTATAACGTTGCCACCAAGAGTTGGTCGGAAACCAATCGCATCTATTCTAAGACCGGTAACATGCAAGCCTCGCCTGTGCAAATCGACGACCATTATTTGGTCGCGTATTTGCGCCCCGGCGGAGACTTCGAGCCCGATCCGAATCGGTTCTTGTATCGCAGTCAATCACTCGATGGCGGCAAAACATGGACGCCTGGCGAGCCAACCGAATTCAAGAATCCCAATTCTGCCGCCGATTTTATCAAGCTCCGCAACGGCCATTTGCTGCTGGTATTCAATGACACCAACATCGACGACCGCATGCCGCTGACCGTCGCCATTTCCACCGACAACGATCGCAGCTATCCCTATCGCCGCAACGTCGTCAATAAGCCCGGCGACACCGCCGCCTATCCTTCAGCCATTCAGACTCAAGACGGACGCATTCACATCGTCTACACCTCGGGCAATCGCGAACAAATTGACCACATCTCTTTCGACGAACAAGCGATTCTGAAGTACAAGCGATGACAGGTGATGTGGTCCGAGAACCGGGGACGATGTGACTTTGTAGTGGACCCATTATTCGGACCACGGGCCTGCGGCCGGTAGCTAATGCTTGAGGCATGCTTGGGGCGACAGACCTCTTCAGGCGTTCAATGAACACACTATCAGTGGCTCGGCGACGTCCTCCATGCGGATCTGGATGAATACCTCAGTGAGCTTGGAAGAACGCGTCGAGCCCGACCTATCCATTCACTGGGCGCTGCGCCTTGGATGCCAGTGGCCGTGCATGGCGCAGGTGCCTGGCGAGACGGCGGTAAGTGGCCTGACTTGGGTGCCGTCGAGCCGGGCAACGTAGAGCTGCATGACACTGCTGCGATCGGAACCGAAAAGGATCCAGCGGCCATCAGGAGAGGGCTTGGGATGGTAGTGACGCACGCCAGGAGCGGAATGCGTAAGCTGCTGTAACTGCCCGTCTGTTGTGACGCGCATCAGTTCGATGCTTTGGTCGACTTGAGCAGTATAGTAGACTGACTGGCCGTCGCGCGACCAGATTGGAATATCGCTGCTGGCGCTGTGGAAGTCGGGATGCTTGAGCGGTTCTACGACGCCCCGATAGCCGCCGCGATCGGCAAGCTTGGTTAGACCACTGCCGTCGCTGCGGACGATGTGCGGGTGACAGTTGTAGTGCTCGCCGGAGACAAACAGCAGCCACTGACCATCGGGCGACCACTGAGGCGCAAAGTTGAAAGGATGGCCGGTATCGATGTGCCTTTTTTCGCGACCGTCCGCATGGGAGATGTAGATTTGATAATTCTCGTGGTAGGCTACCAACCGACTGTCGGGCGATGGACTGACGCCATAAATAAAACCGGTTCCACCGCCAGAGATGTCGCGCTTATTACGACCATCTAAGTCCATAGTAAAGAGCTTGGAGACGCCGCCAATCAGCGAAGTCATTAGCATCTGTCGGCCATCGGGAGTGAAGTTAGCCGTGTTGTAATTACTGACACGATCGACAGCGGTGACGTTAGCAATCTGACCGGTCGACAATTCCAGTAGATACGAGTCCATCAGCCAGCCTTCAGTCATGCGAAATGTCTGATGTTCGCGTTCCCAAGCCGCGTTCTCGGGACTCTCCCATGCACTATTGATCACCGCATGTTCGCCACTGGGCGACCAGCCCGCAAACTGCGTCCAGGAGTGCTGGTTCTGAATCAGTTCCTGCGCAAGCACCTGTCGATCTCTTCCGTCGCCGCGCACGATACAAGCGCGGTTCGTGATCCAATTGAAGTATTGACCTTCAGGCAAGTCGTTTCTGCCTTCGGTATATCCGATCCAGGAATCGTGTAATGCGTCGCCATCGTCTGCCTGGGTAGTGCCGACGACTCCTACTAGCAGAAGACATAGGCTAAAGACCATTTGATGGACGCCGCCAGATAGCCTGTGATGGCGTTGTGGACAGATTGACTTTCGTTGATTCATGAGTGAGGCGAGCTGACCTACAGTTGACGGACTGCGATATTGAATCAAAGGGGAATTTCGTAACTCTCAGGCGGATGCATGACCAAGTCGGCTACTTCTTTGGCTGCAGGTCCGGCGTTGGAAGATTCTGCCAGATTCCCAATCAGGATACGAATCGCTTGAGCCAACGTTTCAACCGGCAAGCTGGGCATCGATAATCCCTCGGCGGCTACCTGTTGTGATGTTAACGGCAAATGGATGAATGCTACCTGCGGACATTTGGCTAACACTCGACCATAGTGCAGACTCAGATACATGGTAGCGTTGCATAGAAACGTGCCAGCATGGTAAGAAATTGACGTTGGAATCGAATGCTGGCGAAGCAGTTCGACCCATTGTCCCAGCGGCAGTTGCGAGCGATAGGCCAACGGTCCGTCTTCGATCACCACACCCAACTCTTGGCCTTCATTTTCTATTCGTCCTGCAAAATTGACAGCCAACATTTCCAGTCTGATGTCTGGACTGCCGGGGCACTGCCCCAAGTGCAGAACCGCGTCGAACCCCTGAAGCAGATCGTTGTACAGGCGCTCACGCACAACTGGCAAATCGACAGGATAGCGCCGAGTCACCAGTTCGACTTGGTCCAACCGCCCCCGCAGCAACTCAACGAGCGTTAGCCAACTGGAATTTTCGATCCATTTTTCATAGGGTTCAAAAGCGGTCAGCAGCACGCGCACGTTGGCTGTCTCACTGAACTGGGGACCCGGAAATGGCTGATTAATCAGGCCGGCCGCCGCCTGCCGATACGCCATTATAGCCTGAACTGGTATTGCCAACGTCTTTGAACCCGTTGGTACCCCAAACTGCTGGCTCGTAGCGATCGGCCGAGTCGTCAGCTATGATATTGGTCTCACGTTTACCTTGGAAGATTTTACCCGGTTTTACAAGCGAAAATGAAACTTCAAATCTCTTTGCTGATTTGGCTACCATTTATTCTGAGCATTTCCGTGGCTGCGGCCGAACAGTCCATATTTCCCGATGCCGGTCTGGAGGCTGCGGTGCGGGCTCAGGTATTTGCCAAACGGCACAATCAGGAGCCCATCACCAAAGAGGATGTAGCTCGCATTTCTCAAGTCGAAGGCATGGGCCGCAAGATTTCCAACCTGTCGGGGCTGGAACATTGCGTGGCGGTGCAAAAAATCGACCTAGGAAACAACGAGATCTCAGATCTCAGTCCGCTGGCAGGCTTGAAGCTGTTGCAGTCCCTGTCGCTAAAGAACAACCGTATCCAGTCCATCGAGCCACTGCGCGATTTAGAAAAAATGCAGCTGCTGGATTTGTCAGACAATCAGGTGCAAGACCTGACCGCGCTAGAGAAGATGACGAACCTTCGGACGCTATACCTGTCGAACAACCGCCTCGAAAATATCCAAGTACTTAGTCGCCTGCCAAAAATTTGGAGTTTGTACTTGAATGGCAATCGCATTGGCGACTGGAAGCCAGTTGGTGATTTGCCCTGGCTCAGCTCTCTGAATTTGTCCAACTGTGGTATCGAAGATCTTTCGTTCATGAAGCCGCTGAAGCGGCTGATGACGGTGGTCTTGGTAGACAATCAGATCAAAGACGTCTCACCTCTGCTAGAAATGGCGAAAGCTGACGAGTTGCGGCAGTTTGCAATGTTCTGGCGATTGTATTTGAAAGGCAATTCCGTGGACCCTAAATCACAAGCTGTCACCGAGCTGCAGGCTTTGGGAGCGCGAATTTCTTTTGAGTAGGCCTGGCTACCGTCCTAGTAGCAGCGACTGCCACGCGTAGCAGCCTGGAGTTGAGCGAGCGGCCAATAGGAAGACACCGGTAGCCGCCATCATCTGATGGTGGGCAACCCGGATTTCCACCGTCTAACCAAGGTAGCTACGTTCCAACGTCTGGCGGCTGTATTTGCAATACTTTGTCTGGCCAGGGTGGCTGCTAACCGGCCGCTTGCCTGTTGATCCAGTCCAGGCGACACGAAACGTGAACGTCCATGCCGACCGAAGCTTGCTGCACCGCGTAGACGTGTGGCCCCTGCGATATCTGATCGATACCCCGTCCGGCCAATGGCGATATAGCACCAGAGCCGCCAATCAATTTGGTCGCGATAAAGACTTCACACTGGTCGATTTGGTGTTGGTCGAAGAGACTACCCAGCAACTGTCCGCCACCTTCGACCAATACGTTGGTGGCTGAATAACGATCGCCAAGCAATTCCAATAGTTCATTCAAACGTTGTTGAGGATCCTCGGCGTGGCTGTGCTCGACTTGACACCCCAATTCTCGCAGCGCCTGTGCTTTGTGCCGAGTCTCCTGAGGACCGGTCCAGAACAATGTTGGAAATTGGCGAGCGGTTCTTACGAGTCGGCTTGTGGTGGCGACGGACAATTGCGAGTCAACCACTACGCGCAGAGCTATTCTGGCCGGCTGCTGGCTCTCGGGCAAGCGAGCCGTCAGCAGCGGATCGTCGGCCAACACCGTACCGCTGCCAACCAAAATTGCATCCACTCGACTGCGTAACTGATGGACCAGTTGCCGGCTGTCAGGGCCAGAAATCCACTGGCTGTCTCCGCTGGCGGTAGCAATGCGACCATCAAGACTCATAGCCCACTTGGCGATGATCCAGGGACGCCGCTGCTGAATACGCTTGAGATAGGGCGCGTTGAGCTGTTGGGCGGCATCCGCCTGAAGACCAACTGCGACGTGCAGTCCTGCAGCTCGCAATTGTGCAAGCCCGCCTCCATTGACTGCCGCAAACGGGTCCTGCATAGCCACGACCACTCGCTGCACCCCAACGTCCAACAGCAGTTGAGCACAGGGAGGAGTTTTCCCGTGGTGGCAACAGGGTTCTAACGTCACGTAGGCGGTGCAGCCCTTCAACAGCGACTCGCGGCCCGCCTGCCGCGCGTTGGTTACAGCGGCTAGTTCGGCGTGGGGTCCTCCAAAGCGAGCGTGATAACCTTCGGCAATCAATTGATCGCCGCGCGCCAGCACGCAACCAACCAGCGGATTGGGTTCAACGTAACCCAGACCAAGCTTGGCCAGCTCCAGGGCGCGGTTCATCCAGCTCTGGTCGATCGGATCACTAGACTGCGCTGCGCCGCTAGTCACGGCTGGCCCCCTGCACTGCCTCCGTTAAGAACCAGGCAGCCATAGCTTGCTTTCTTGTTGCTGAGCTGGTGCCGCCCCGGGTAAAACCAAGCTGCTGGCCTGTTGACCCGCAGGCGCTGCGCCGGTTGACAGAGCTAGATCGTCAGGCCCCATGGGCGACTGTCGACGAGCTGCCGATAGTGTTTGAATCTGCTCCAAGAAGGCAGCCAGCTCGGGATCTCTGGGGTATTTGCGAACGGCTTCCATCATGCACTCTTGAGCAGCTTGTTCGCGTCCTAAGCGGGCCAGCAAATTCATTCGCCGCAAGATCAATTGCCCAACCGGTCTGTTGGCTTGAACCAACAGGCTCTCAGCAATCTTGGAATGTTCGATCTTGGCTTCCAAGTCCGGATCAAACTCCATCATCAACGTTCGTGCCATCAGTTGGGCACTGGGATTTTGCGATAGGGTGTCTCGGGCAAGTATTTGTTTCGCCAATTCCAGCTCTAAGCGATGCGCTCCCTTGCTGGCGGCCGTCTGAGTAATGCCTAGCAAGGCGTTATCGGAGACACCGGCACAGTCGATGCGCACCAAGTCGATAATGCTGGGCAGGACCATTGGTTGGCCGCTTTCAGGCAACGGCAATCGAGCAGGCCGCTCGATTGCTAACCGCTGATAAATTTCTTGAATCGCTGACGACGGCGCAAGAATCGCTTGGCAACCTTCCAGATGCAACAGCAAGGCTTGTAAGCTTTCGCGATGCTCTGGCCTGGTCGCGGCTTCTAGCGGAGACAAATCTCCCAAAACCTGCTGCGGCATGTTCAGAAAATCGTCGACGAGCATTCTGCCACGTGCCTCCAGGGTAACCCAGGGGCGCTCCGACCCATGCATGTAAGCGTTGCGTGCCAGTAGTTCGTCGTAGCTGTGAGCATACTCTGGCTGCTGGTCTGCGGCACGAGTAATCTGCAGAAGCGACTCAATCTTTTCCAGCAACGGTCGGTGCGTCGGTACGTCGGCAGCCAGCAATAGTGCCCGGGCTGGTTTGTCGGTTTGTTTGCCAAAGACGGCTACGATTCCGGCAAACGTCCGCAAGTCACCATCCGCGTCCGACCGCGGCTGAAACATTTGGAACACGCGCCGGGCCGGAACTTCGTCGCCAATCATCGCAGCCATGAAGTGGCGTGAATCATCCAGTTCATCCAGCCGGGACTCTTCTAAGTCGATAAGAGCTTCAATGACTTTATCTTCCGATTGAATCTCACCGAAACGCACAAAACTTCGAGCCAGCAGTGGCTTACGCTCAAACTCCCAGGCAAGCACGCGGAAGTACAAGCGATCGTCCAGAGAAACACTTGGATGCTCCGCTAGCTTCTTGGCAGTAGCGATAGCGCCAGGTCGATTCAGTTGGGCTACTTGGGCTCGCAGTAAATGAGACAGCGGGCCGGGTTGATTGGGAAAATCCCGCAGAATCGCGTTCAGTTTTTTTTCGGCCTGCTCGTAACGGAAGATCGATACCAGCGCGTTGACCTCATCCAGTCGCTCGGTCCACTGCGAGAACTCTTTAGTATGCACCAGTCGATTTTGACTCTTGCAAATCAAGTGAATTGAAGGGTCCATCGAAACCGATTGTAAACCGACCTGGCGTGAGACCAACTCCTGCAACTCACCCCAGAACCCCAGCAGCGCGCTGTCTTCAGACATCAGCAATCGCTGGACGAGCATCTGAATGGCATAGCTGGCCGGTCGCGGCATGGCTTCACGAGCTTCAGCCAATCCGTCCAGCAGATAGCGCGCCTGCTGCTGAATAGGTTCCTCTTGGATGCCGGCCGCCATTGAGCAATAGATTAGCGCCAGCGGATTGTCCGGCTTTAATTTGATGAACCGCTGGGCGGTTTCGACCAACATCGGCATCTCTTGCATGCTGAGCGCCAATTCACCCTTGACGGCCAGCAGCCAGGCGGCATTGGGCAACTTGGTCAACAAGCTATTAATGCGATCGACGGCCGCCAAATCCTGCTGACCGTCGATCAAGCGGATGATTCGCTCTAACTCGGGCAGTTGATCTGCAGCACCGCACTTGCAGAATTTGATTTTCTTTCCGCTTCCACAAACACATGCCTGGTATTGGTCGATCGTTGTCATGCTGGGGCTTTCCGAGTAAAGATACCGTGCAAAAAAATCGGAATCAGCCGCTCTAGGCGATTATCCCGGTATCGCAGTTAGTGAATCGACGCTCAGCCGCCTAAGTGGTGACTTTGACCTTGGTACGTGCCTCCCGTAGCCCGCGGCTCAGAATATCGCGAAGCATTGGCGAAAAGTCCTCATACTTGGATTGATCTGGAGCCCCAGCAGCAAATTGAAAGATCGCATCGCGTGGTTTGGGGCTAAGGGCGATCAACGTGCTGCTGATCGTCCCGTAGTCGCCTCCGCGAATGACCATACTGGCCCGACTGCTGGGCGTCGGGGAACGAGCGAAAACCTTGCTGGCAACGGCTAAGAATTTGACAGGCGAATCCAGATTCTGAAGGGTCAGAAGCCGGTGAGCCAATTGAACTCGATCGTCAATCGGATCATTCAAATCCAAATTGCCAATGATGTTCAACCCATCCTCCAGAGGCATGACGTCGTGCCGCTCGCCGTCGTTGTATACAACCCATCCACTTTCGTAGTCGCAAACGATCAAATTAAACGGCTGGTAGCGATGAGTCACCATTTCGTCGACAGCCTTGTCGATGGCGACACGAGCCGATCCACAGCGAAGTACTTCACGGGCGATAAGCCCTCGGCTGCGAGCCCCTACACTGTCGGCCCCCCCACCAGCGCGGCGGTTGCAAAGTCCGACAAACATCCCATGCTGATTAACGCCCATCCACGTTCCTCCAGCACGTTGATCCATGCCGCACAATACGCGGGGTTTACCGGACTGAATTGAAGGCGGCTGGGAAGGCCGATCGTAATACTCCTCTCGATTTGCAGCTACTAGGATGGGGCTCTCTGGGACTAAACGGTAGAGAACTGCCAGTAAACACATCGATATGCGATCTTCTTGTCTACGAGTAAGCGATCAGTAAATTTTTCTCCCGCTTCCGGTGGCAAAACACCGACAGGGAAGTGATGCCTTCAATCTATCGCCACCCCCTCGATCAAAACACCCTCTTATGGAGGGATCGAGTAAGCAAATCAGCACCAAACCGCCCTCACGAGGGATATTTAGCGAACCAACCCAACTACCCAATCGCCCCACACCACTCAAAACTCGCATTGTAAAACGACGGTGCTTTCGGAGATTGGCTGGACATCTGGTCGATTGCCTGAACCAACTCTTGTAGGCTGCCTGAGAACGCTAATCCGCCGTTGGCGTACTGGCCTAGTCTAAAATTGCCAGAAAGTACGGAAACTCGTCTTGTGCTTACCACACACGGTCTTGCATATAGATGGAATCCCCCCAACGGGCAACCCAGGGAGAGGGACAACCCAGCGTGACTAGACCAATGGTCGTGGGAGCATTCAAAACCCACAACGGGCAACCCAGCGAGGGAAACCCAGCGGGACACACCTCCTTCCAGGGCCGGTCATCGCTCCAGCAGGCGATGCACATGGATTTTAGTGGTCGGCGAATCAAGGAAGAGGTGGATGAATAACCCACAGACGAGCGAGCATTCGACGTTCGCTTCTTATCCGATATTCGGTGGTACTACAATGAGCCGCGCCGCACCGACTAGCGGTTCGGGGACTCTTTGGACGGATGGTGGGTTACGGCCGACTTCGATTGCTCGAGTTCGCCGACTTGGAAGTGGTCGGGCTGCTCAGGCATACCTTGTTGAAATTCAGACTGCCGATGGTCGCCGTGCGCGCTGTGTCGAGAAGGTATTTCGACCTAATTGGCTGACCAGATTTGTCTACCGAGTCTGTTTTCAAGCTCCCTTCGCCTATCAGGAAAACGTCGACGCCATCCTGGCTTGTTTTTATCGCCGCCGCGTTGCATGGGCGATTTGTCGGGCTTTTCTATCCCAGGTTCAAGTCGCCTACCCGCTGTATGTTCGCTGGGATAGTGAAACTCAAGCTATGGTCTTAGCCAGCGAGCTGGCTGAGGGGCGTGGCATTATCCCCGCCGCAGTCAAGACACAAACGATCCGGCAGTGGCTGGGTCAACGGTCACGCACGGGCCATCCTACGGTCGAGGACCAAACCGACGACATGCCACAACTGTTGTCGACGATGAATCGTTTTGAAGAGTTGCTAATTGACTGTGGCCTTGTCGGAAGCGGCTGGCAAGTTTGCACGCGCTCTTTAGTCTCCACCGCCAACTTGTTGCGGACGGAGCGTGGGTACGCTGCAGTGGACTTAGAGTCCGGTATTCCTGCTATGCTCGTCCCCAAGTATCTCGTCGCCGGTCTGCGTTTAGGGCGTTTGCCGATGTTCGACGACCTGGATGCTCATCGACTCAAACAATGGTTCATACAAAACTATAAGCAACTGGACCAACGACTCGAAACCGATCAGCTTGACCAACTAGCAAATGACATCGACCAATTAGTTCAATGCTCGGCGAACTGGAAAGCCAGTGAACCCACGGTAGCGCACAAACCGTGGCGATTGCTAACTCGGCGATTTCGGGATGCGTATAGTCACAGAGTGATAGAATCCTGGTCGCGGCAACACATCATTGATTCGACCACCCGAGCTGGATTAATTCAGTCTTCCCAAGCACTCTTTCAGTCCCCGGTTTATTGGCTTGGTTGTATCCCTGGGCACCTCGGACGTTTCTTGCAACGATGTGTGGCTCATCGGGCCTATTGTCGGCAGGTACGGCGATTCTTCAGCGATGTTTCGTATCGGACCTGTGTGCTTGGTCGCTATGCTGAACACAAGGCTCAAGGGTGGCAGGAATCTGGACGATTATCGGCTGGCCAACCGCCGATTAGCACCACAACCAGATTTGCTGCTCATTGGGTACTCAGTCGAACAACGCCTACCATGCTCCATCGCTGGCTAACCGATAGCAGGTTTCGTCGCGACCGTTGGACTCGTGCCATACTGCTGCTCTGTAATCGGCGTTTTCAAGCCGGATTTGGCCGCCTGATCATTGGCAGACGAATTCAAACCTGGCGCGAAGCTCAACGAATCAGCGAACCTGAAGCGAGTCGGTTGGTCCATCAACTGCATCATCCAGCTGTCGAAGAGTATGTGCGCGGGTTCGGTCTACATGTCGGCCTAAAGCTTCTAATCCCGCTTGTTCTTCCGCTCAAAGCTGCCGGTGCGGCGGCCAGCGTCGCGTCGGGCAATCCGATCTATTTTTTAGTAATGCTCATGCTATTGCCGATTCTGAGGACCGCGTTAACACTGTGGCGGGTTGCGGCCAGCGGTCGCCCGGTGAGCGATTTTCGGGACGCGCTGCTAGTCGGCCTGCTTCCGACGGTGGGTTCTTTAGCTTTCCCGGTGCAAATGCATGCATCGTGCTTTGAGCTATCGACCTTCTTGCTGCGCGACTTTGCTGCCAAGGTTGGGCGAGCATTACCGATCTACGGAGGCAAGGATTCTCGAACCGAAATCGCCTGCATCCAATCAATCAACTTACTTGCGGAACTGATGGATATCTGGCTGAGCATCACGCGCTCTCCGCGCCAGACATTGTCCACCTGCGAGAATGCGGAAGAGCGTGTACCACCACCCTTTGAGCCTACCATTCGCCTAAGCCGCTGGGATCGCCCAGCTCTGGAACAGCTTGCTCTCATGAACAGCGAGTTTGTGGAAACTCACCGCGCTGCCGAGCGTTATGCATTGACCAGTGATCGCGTGTGGAATGCCCTGCTGGAAGATGCTGGCTGCCTAACGATCAGCCCGAAACCGAAACAGGCTGTGGCAGCCTAGACCAGACAACACGCGCATCGGGACTCCTGGCCAGAACGCCAGTCTCGACGCAGAGCGGTCATCGGGCAAGTCCGCTATTTGGCGACCGCAGCTACGGAAGACTACGTCCATTAATTCTGCCACCGTTTTAATTCATCTAGGTACTTCAAGACTCGTGGGCGGTTTTTTTCAAAGTAACCCAACATGACGATCAGCCCAATGCCGGTGGCAATGCCAAACACCCACCAGGGCCAAACTTGATCGACAGCTTGCGCGGCCTGCCATACCATAGCCACCAGCGCCACCATCACAAACAGTGTTCCGCAGAATAGGAACGCGCGAACTCGTAGCACGATCCCGGCTGCGACGCCGCTCAGGGCCAAGATCAACAGCCACAACGGCTGCCACAAATTGCCCGCCAAAGCCCGCATGAAAATCTCGGCGGTACTACTGAAGTAAGCGATCAAAATGCAGACGTAACGGGCTCCGGTCACAGCCGCCTCCTGCAGTTTAGCTCGATTCCATTCAACAAATATCAGCGTTGCCAGCGTCGGTGGCAGCAACCAAAACTGTGGATGTTGAAAGAATCGCAATTCCGGCTGACTGTGCAGGTAAGCCCAGAAACTGGCCAGCGCCAGCAGCACAGAAGTGGCCCGCCACCAAAGCGAATTGCGCAGCCAACCATGCAGCCCGTATAGACTAGCGGCGGTCAGCAACAGCAACCAATAGCTTCCCCAGTCGTTCCACAACCAACCGGCATGCTGTGGACGAAACCACCAGACGCCAGCCAGTGGAATCAAGGGCAATAACAAACTACTGCGGTGAATGGGGTCAGCCAGAATTGGCTGCTCAATTTTGCGCAAGATGTGCCCTAATGCTGCGCTCGCAAAAGCGATTGCGAATATGACTATTGGCCACCAACTGGCCAACACACCCGAGAACAGGTGCGGAAATAGCTTGTGAGCCGCAACACAGCCTGCCGCTAAAACCAGCTCGGCAGCGTATACGGCCGCCGACCGCACCGGAGCACTGGCCCGACTTTCAAGTTGCAACGGTCGAGCCGCAAACTGTAGCAACCTCGCAAAGATCGCACTCCAAGCCACCACGACCAACGACCGCCCAATGACCGACGCCTGCACTGTATATTCGGCCCAATAGTCTGCGGCTACGATCATGC
Organism: Pirellulaceae bacterium; assembly: GCA_019636385.1. Lineage (NCBI taxonomy): Bacteria > Pseudomonadati > Planctomycetota > Planctomycetia > Pirellulales > Pirellulaceae > Pirellulaceae bacterium. The sequence goes on from JAHBXT010000004.1 coordinate 715,654, forward strand.
TGCAACCCAACATTGTGGCCAGGCCCAAGCTACACCAGCCTGTACCCAACAGCGGCCTGCTCCACAAATCGCTTGGAGCTCGCCGCGATGCCAGCAACGGGTAAGCAATGCCCAGAATAACACAGGCCAACATCGCCCGCTGCAGGTACAACCATGATTCAGGTTGCTGCCGCGTTGGCCAGGCTGGCGGCAAATCTGACCACCATGCCAGAACCAACGTTACACTGCTGATCAAAATCACGGTGTAGCGATGGACACTTCGATCTGGCTGCCCAGCCAAGGGCAGCACAGCGGCCGCTCCCAACATGGGCACCACCATGGCCATCACGCGCGTGACCATGTCGGGCATATTCAATACCAGCCAGGCGTTCGGCACCAAACAGACCGCTGCTACCAGCATGTGCCAATTGCTCATCCAGCCGCTGGCCCGATGTAGCTTGTCAGGCTCTACCAATTCATTCAGTCGCAACAATTGCTGCAGCGGTGCACGCTGCAAGATCAGCTCTCGCAACACAACCGCCAGTGCCGCCAGTGCTCCTAAAAGCCCGATCAACCAAGCCAGTTCGCTATGCAATCTCAGCAGCTGTTGATGCGCGGCTACAGTGTTGACCGCAACCACCACCAAGGCGATCGTCGCCAAGTAGACCCCCATACCACGCTGACTGGGCCCGCGATCCCACAATCGCGCGACTGCCAATAAAAAGTTCGCAATCAACAGGCCGAACACCACCCAAGTCGCCGTGGTACAATTCGCCACGACCTCCGCTTGCGACAGAATCCAACAGCCGCTGAGTACAATTGATAGGCCGGAAACTCCCAGGCAGGCAACGTGGTCGACGGTCGGCCATTTCTCTTGCTTGGAAGCCTCTTGCGTAAGACCGATCGCCTTTAGTCCCAATCGTGAACCGATCGCAACGAGCCCCACTCCGGTAGCTCCCCACAAGACCTGCCATGGATAATGAATCCAGGTGGTCGATGTTCCACCTGACATCCATGGTACCCAGGCGGCAATCGCAATGAGCATCGCCAGATGGCCGCGCCAGCCTTGACGACTGGCCTCGCTGCTGATCGTAATGATTGCCGCCAGCACGGCCAATTGGGCTGACGCCCAAATAGAATCAGCGTCTAGTGCAGCCAGCGACATCACTCCAACAATCGTGGCCAGCACGATCCAGGCAACCTCACCGCTTAGTGTGAACGGCCGAGCCGTCATCGCGCAGCGAATTCTGTACAACAAGCCGATCACGAGCGCTGCTAGCCACAGCACGGCCAACAGTCGATAGGGTTCGAAATCGTCTGCCGAAGCAAATTGGCCGGTCGGATTTTTCACCAACCAACTGGCGTAGCCGGCTGCTGCGACTGGAGCCATCAGCCCCAAAGATATCGCCAGTAGACCAGCGGGCGAAGCACTACGTCGCGGCCATAAAACCCACATCATCACCAGTGTTGCCAAAACGGTTACTGCTACCGGCATGCCGCCCATCCGGTCCAATTCCGGTAGCGCTCGCTGCGGATAGTACATCACCATCCCAGCAGCCACCGCGCACAACATCGCTACAATCCCCATGCCCACGTTCGTCAGCCTGAACGCAGCCTGCTCCGATCCGCGCCATCGTGCTCCGCGACTGGCTTTGGACAGTAGCTGCCATGGAGAACTTTGCTTATCCAAGTGTCGCAACGCGATCCAATTGGTTAGCGTGGTCATGCTTAGTGTCTTCCACGACAATATTGCCAGTGCTAGTGCGAAGCTCTGCGCCGCGACTAGCTCGAAGGCGATGGGCTGGTCGGTCCCCGCCAATCCGCAAATAAGTGCGATACCACCGGCTGTGGCCAAACCTCGACCTGCAATTAGATTTGGTGATCGCACCAACCAAGCGGCAACCAGCCAGCCCACAGCCAACAGCGAAACGAGCGGGCCCAACACAATCAACAACCTGCCGACGTTGGCTAGCCAGCCAGACCAAGTACCAAAATTATCTTGCGACGGCCCAAGCGACACTGGCAACCCATGCAATAGATGTATTGCCAATACAGCGACTGTTCCGATAACTAACGACGACAAACAGACCGCTTGCATCAGCAACGGCCAGGGCACTGTCAGCTTTACCAGGCATTCACTGAAAGCCGCCTGCTGGAGCGCTGCAGCACCGGGTAGCTTGGTCAGCGGTAGCACTTCCATCACCAGCGCCCACACCGCAACCAACCACAGCGCCGCGACTAAGCCATAAGGCGCTGGCATGAGACTGCCCACGATCAGCGCAGCTCCAATCGGCCATGTCGACAGCCAGCCGCGCACGGACCGGTTCCTGATCGGCCGGAGCCACAATGCGACTGCACCTAGCAGTAACCAACCCGTGGCTACCACACTCAAACGCAGTGGCGTCATCTGTGGGACATAGAACGACTGCAATGGCTCGTACGTTTCGCTTAGCCATTGACGTCCAAAATCAATCAGCAGCGGCACGGCGATAGCCAGCAGACTGATGGGCCACAAGATGTGCAACCAACCACTGGATGCCCAGTACGGTCCGCGACGACGCCAATCTGTGCTGCTGTCTCCGGCTGACAAGTAGAGTTCATACGCGGCTAGCACGACCAGAGCAGCTACCACATGCAGCAGCATGGCGGCAGTGATCCCCAATGGCTCCAACCACTGCCTGGCCATGAGTTTCGCCACGACTAACCCCGCCCAGCAGACCAAACTCGCCACAGTCAGCTCGCGCCATACTGCCAGACGGCGAGCGACAAAGCTGCCTAACAGCGATGCGGGAACTATCCAGCCTAGGCTACTGGCCAACGACCAGTGATCGTCGCGCGTGAAATACGCAGCGCCAGAAGCGAAGCTTAACAGTCCGGCGCCGATGCACAGCCAACTGGAATGCTGCCAGAATCGCCAGGCTGTCTCGTTCAACGACTCGGCACCACCCGATGCATTCGGCATAGAAGGGCCGTCCGGCTCCTTCCATCCTCGCAATCCGGCTGCCAACCCCGACCACAACACTGCCAACAATCCAGTACCGACCGCCCAGGCATGTTCGGGACGCAGTCGTTCAATCCATTCCGGCATGAGCGAAGAATTCTGACACAACCGTACGGCGCTCAAGATCAACATCAATTGCCCGACGGGTACCAGTAAATGCGCCCAACGCAACTGCCGCGCAGAAGATGACGATTGGCCCACATTTTCGGCGGCATCAGTTGGCGCAATCACAGCGCAAATCAAACTAGCGACAATCATCAAGCTGCCATAACCAAGTAGCAACAGCGGAGCCCAGTTGCCGCCGAAGGCTGGTTGGCTCCAAGGCAATAAGCTTGCTACCACAGTCAGCGCAGCGGCTCCACTCAAGACGACCGCCATGCCGAGAATCATTGACAGCGACAAACGATCTGCCGCTCGCCTGAATTTATACTCGGTGCTCGACCAGCGCTTGAGTGCTATACCGATCAGTCCAAACAAAAGGCTGACAATACTGAGCGTCGCAATTCGCGGTAAGGAAATCCATTGCGACGGACTCAGTTGTGCAGCGACATCGCCGACCCAACGCTCGGATCCCAGCGCGCAGGCCAGGATGCCTGACACAGAGCCGACCAACAGGCTGACCATCTGCTGGCTGCGCAGTCCATGACTCCATAACCAAATGGCAACTGCCAACAAGAACAGGCTGAACAGCCCACGGTCTGTAGACATGTGCCAAATGATTGCCGCCAGTGCTAATGAACAAATGCCGGCCAAACTCCAGGCGGCGATGATATACCAACTGTATAACGAACCGGCGGAAGGCTTCGCCCCTGCGCTCCAACGCTTCGCCAATCTCGGTAAGCTCTCCGACCATCCCCAACTGGCCCAACCAGCCAGTATTAGCCCTAGGGTCGACAGTGCTTCGGGGCCAGGAAAGCTTTCTTGACCCGACCGAAGCCACCAGAAATAGTACGGTACACCGGCGGCGAAGATTACTTGCAGCACTTGTGCCATCCGTCGTCTCGATCTGCCACCGCCGATTCCAATTGCAGGATTGATCGGCACGCTGAGGATCCAGGCATTCCAAAGGCTGATAGCCACTAGCGGCAGGAGGCATACTGCCGACAGCGGTCGTTGCAACTGCTGATCCGAAGCCAGAACGTGAATGGCAATCAATGTGGATGAGCCAACCATCACAGCCAACGAGACAGGCCAGAATCTTCGGCCAAACAGCGCCCGACCGGCCGTGATGGCGGCAACTCCATAAACGATGGCTCCAGTGGCTAAGGTTATCCAGGTTGTGATGTCCCATTGCACGGGCAGATTGTCTCGGGATGACAATAAAATGCCGACTAACACAGCCAAAGGAATTAACATCAAGCCGATATGCAGGATGCCGCGCGATGTATTGCGCAGATTCCATTTTCGCAGCGTATATTGCCCAGCTCCATGGACAGCCACGGTCGCTAATAAGAATACCAGCGACGGAAAATACCGACTGGTAGACGACAGCGTACTCCACAGACTGATCACCAAGCCAACCGAGCAGACCACAATCAAACTTGCGCTGATCAGCTCGATCCAGCGGATATTGGTCTGTTCCATAAACGACCGAAGCAGATGTGCTCCCACCTCTTGGCCGATGGACCTGGGCTGGCTGGCATCGGTCGCCGACGCTGCAATCAGCGACGGTTGAGTACTGGGCGCTTCTATCGACGCAACTACCAGTTCCGGTTCTTCTACTGGAGGCAGTGACGCTGTGCTGTCAGAGCGGACTGGTTCTGTGGTATACAGCGGTCCGGGCGTCGGCCTGTCACGGACCGGCTCGACGGACAGCGGCACAGCGACCTCAGGCGGCATTCCTGCCCGAAGCTGAACATCCTCCAGCAACTCTTGCAACGTCTGAGCCCGTGAATCCGATAGCCAGCCTCGGAAGTGAGCGTACGCTACTAAACGTCCAGCCGCCCTCAAATCCCGCTCGACGCGTTGTGCAGTGTCCCCCTCGCCGCCCTGGCCCTCGCCACCATGTGCGGTCATTGAATGTGCTGTGTCCCCAGCTAATTCCCCAGTTGTTGATTGAGAACTGGGTACGCCCAGCCAACGCAGAATACCGGCGGCCATTAGCCACAGAAGATGGCCGACAACTGCTATCGCAGCCAGTACCGCGATAAAGCCGATTAGTCCGCAGATGTAGTCCACGATGGTCCTCGCTCAGTGAGCTGGGATGCCCTCACCCCGCTATTGATTATTCGATAAATTCGCCAATCCGTCGGCACCAGGGATTCAGTCCAAACCCTCCAAGATTGTCTAGACTCCCAGGTTCTTAAATACCTTTGCAGATACTGCTAGGGTGACCAAAACCGGACTTTCTGAGCGTTTCCCGAGACTTTCTGGTGGATTGGGGCGGTAATTGCTAGTTTTAAGCTGCAGAAACGGGGCTAATTCGCCTAAATTGCCACACAATCGGTCTTGGGAAGGCGGTACCGCCTCTGCTACAGTCTGGGCGCGGCAACCACCGGCCCGCTAGATTTCAGGCGGTTCTTTTGGCTCTGCCGATCACCCCGAAAACCCTTGCGTCATGGAAGATGCTCATGCTGTGGCTACCTGGCAAACGTGAAATTGTACCTTCACTGATTACTCCCGTCGCTACGCTCGCCAGCTTTCGTTCAATCGCCCTGGCGCTGCTGATCACCGCGCTGTCCTTCACAACCATCAATGCCCAGCAGCCGGGACGACAAATTACGACCGGACAATCGCCCACGCTGCGGCAAGCTCCGGTCCAACAACCACCCGGGCAACTGATTGCTAATCAACCCTCTGCCGGCCAACAACAATCTCAACAGTTGCAACAGCCCGCGAACAATCAATTTCGCGTCGTCGATCCGGCTACAGCAGTGGCACAGGGGGCAGCTCGCGTTGCAGAGCCACCGTTTCCACAACTGAGCCAGGAGGAGCAGCATCGCCTGGATCAGATTCTGCAAGTCTGGGAACAAAGTACCGCCAAGATCAACACTTTTGAATGCAAGTTCAAGCGGTGGGTTTACAACCCGAATTCCCATGAGACGCACCCTGAGTCAATTGCAGAGGGCTCGATACGTTACAAGTCGCCCGACATGGGCAGCTTCAAAGAAGATGCGCGCGTTGCCTTGGCCGGTACCAAGCCCGACGGCTCCCCGGACTATAAAGTCAATCCGCGCTTGCCGCACGGCGACTGGTGGGTGTGCGACGGCGAGTGGGTGCATCAATTGGACCGTAACGCCAAGAAGGCCATTCAAACGCAGTTGCCTCCCGAACTGCGCGGCACCAACATTCCTCTCAGCCCACTGCCGTTCATGTTTGGCGTAAAAGCCCACGAAGTCAAGGCTCGGTACTTCATTCGTGAGATTCCTGCGCAGCCAGGCAATAGCGACGTATGGGTGGAAGCTTGGCCCAAGCGATCCGATGATGCTGGCAACTACTCGCGAGTACAAATCGTGTTAGATCGTAGCGACAATCTGCCGAAAGCCATGATCCTGTTTATGCCCAACTGGTCTCCGCAGGCCAGACACCGCGAGCTGTATGAATTCTCTAGCCGCCAAGTCAACAGTTTGCTAGACAAAATCAAGCAGAACCTGTTTATGCAAAGCTTTATCGACACTAAAGTCGGCTCAGATTGGCAAGTCATTCGCGAAGGTTGGATTCCACCTGAGCAAGCTCCCGTCGTGACCAATGACCCCGCCAACTCCGATCGCTTGGCGACGCCCGGCATCCCTGCTGCAAGTCGCTAGGCAACCGTCAGGAATGTAGCAGCCGTCGCCAGACGGTAGTCCTGCTAGAGGTCCACCTTCTGGGGACTGTGCACACGATAGATTTGTATCTGTCACTCGATAAGCTCATGCGAGTTGCTCACATGCAAGTTGCTCACATGCGTTGCTCGAGCGCCTCGATACGCTGCTGCAATTGACTTACAAGCGCGCGCAGTTCAGCGACTTGGCTAGCCAGTTGCGAGCTACTCTCCAAACCGACGGATCGGCTGCGACCTATGGCGCCACCATCCGCTCCACTTGTGGTGTGCTGTTGGCGGCTGACGGATTCCAACAGCCACTGCATTTCTTGGGGCTGATACAGATTGTGGGTTACCAATTGTCCACGGCCGGGCGGTGTCAATTCGACGACTAGACCACGTTGGATCAACCCACCCAAAATCTGCTGCAAGGCATCCAGGTCGGCGATGGGTTCAATGCGGCTGGCCCGGGTCCGCAATTCGCCGATCGTCTGTTCACCGCGCAATAGCAACTCGATCATCACGGCAACTTCGGCACCTTTTACTCCCATGTAGTCGTATCCGTGGTGGCGAAACTTGGGCACACGACCGCCGCTGTGCAATTCGGTAACCAACTGCTTTTGTCGCATGTCGTCCAGCGCGTCTTCAATTTCCTCAGCGGTCAGATTCATCACTGGGGAGCGACTGGTTTTCTGATTGCAGCCCACCAGCAAATTGTTAGCCGTCAGCGGATAGGCATCCGGCGTCGTCCGAGCCTTTTCCATCAGCACTCCCAGAATTCGCCGCTCGATTGCGGACAACGGCGCGACCTTTGGTGCAGGGACAGGCGAATCACCTGACCCTGCCGATGAGCCTTGGTTGCCGGGGCTGTGTGAGTCGGACATGATCCTGATTCCTTACGCCGAACTGTTGCTAACGACACTCATCTGCCACCGGGTATCTGCCACTGGGGACTGGCCTGCTTTCGAAACACAACCGCTGCCCAGTCCTTCCGCTTGTATCCAATGGACAGCTGTAAAATACTCTGCCAATCATGGGGCGAATAGGGTGGCTGCACCGTGCTCAGACAGAACATACCAATTCAACGACCACGAATTGCCTAAACCACGCCAAGAAAACCGAGCTACCAACGAAAACTAATTTAGTGCTAGCCGTTCAGCCATCTGCACTCGGAGCTACGGTCTTGACTTGTAGCTACGTTCGCCAGAACGTGGTTGGCACTCAATCATAACCGGTATCTACATTCGCCAAAGCGTGGGACTACACTATCCTCCAGCCAATGCGGGAACGCTAACCATGTACGCCAGCGCCATGCAACACGACGAACACCAATACGCTCACTATCGTCCCGCCGAGACCAGCCATTCCCTGGTAGTAGGTTATATACTCTGGCTATTGGGTTTTTTTGGAGCACACCGCTTTTACTACGGACGACCTATCACCGGCATCATCTATTGTTTTACGTTCGGACTGTTCTTGATAGGCTGGATACTCGATCTGTTCTTCATGCCGATGCTAGCTCGCACCGCCCGCCGTCAGCATGTCGCCGGTCCCTTTGACCACAATGTGGCCTGGCTGTTGCACTCCTGCTTTCTGGTTGGACTGCTGGGATTGCACCGCTTCTACCTGGGCAAATGGGTTACTGGAATCATCTGGCTACTGACCGGTGGCTTGTTAGGCATCGGCTTTATCTACGATTGGATTACGCTCAACGATCAAGTCAACCGCGCCAATTCGGAATATTACCTGGCGTGATTGTGCGGCTGAACACACTCTCTCAACTTCACTTGGATAATCAAAGCGTCGATTCGATATCCTACTGCCCCTCCTCGATAGCCTCTTGCAGGGCCAGCACCAGAGCGCGGCGTGAAAGCGCCCCGGTTGTCAGGCGATCGATGTTCAATCCCAGCACGCGAGCTAGCTCGATTGCCAGATCGACGTCGCGAATACCTAAGTACTGATTGGTAACGTGATCGCCTACGTAGATGGTCTGCGAGTCTCTCTCGAACCCCGACTCAAAACAATCGCTCAACCGCTCAATCCATGAATCTGGAATCCGTTTTTGGCGGCAGTACTCCAGCGACCAGATATCATCGCCCGTACATTCAGCCAGTAGTTGTAAAGCTCGCAGTCGTTCCATCTCTGTAATGTAGCTGGAATCACCATCAGCGTCACTGTCCCCAGCAAATTGCCGCCGATTGCCCAATCACCCCTTTGAACCTAGGGATTTCGTGGATGCTGCATGTCGTCGATGCGACCATGCTGTACAAGCTTTTATCGACTTGATTCCGCAGCCAGAGAGTGGATATACGGCGGCCTGGAGGCTGTTGCCCGAACTCGTCTCAAAGCGTGAGCCCGTCCAAGAGACGCTGGCCATGGGTCCGGGATGCTCTGGCCGCAGTCATCGAAACCTCAAAGGACTTGGCTTGCTGCAGCCCACATTGTTATTTTTCTTCTGGTGGAAGTAATGACATGCCTATCATTTCGATCTGGCCTTCAGCGGATTGACGGAGAATGCGAAAGCTCACTTGACCAAAGCGGACAGCGCTGTCTGCATTGGGAGGCCGACGTCCAAGATGATTGCAGAGGACTTCGGCCAGCGTGTGTTCAGGCGGGGCGTCTATCTGAATCGCATACAGCTCTTGTATATCCTTGACGGTCGTTGACGCGCGCAAGGGAAACTCTAGCGTGTTGGGAATTTTGCCGCGAACATCGGAGTTGCTACCGAAGACTTGGTTCACCAAAGGCTGAATTCCTAGGCGAAGCACTAGGATTACGTGGTCGCCCGACTGAATATAGGTGCTACCTTGAGGGGGGACGATCTGTTCCCCGCGCGAAATTAGTGCGATGACCGCTCCCTCGGGCAATGCCAAGTCCTTTACTCTGCGCCCGGCCGCGCGCGAATTATCGCCGATCGCATAATCTACGATTTCGCCGTTGACGTGACGCAGTGAGGAAATCTCCAACGTCAATGGTGGCTCTGGCTCGCGGGGTCGCTCCAGGCCTAGCCAGCGAGCGACAATGGTCAAGGTTGATCCCTGAATCAACGCCGACACCACGACAATAAAGAAAACCACATCAAACAACAGGGCTGCTTGCAATGGCTTTTCGGCGGTACCCAACATCAATGGAAAAGTAGCCAGAGTAATTGGTACCGCGCCTTTGAGCCCCACCCATGAAATGAAGGCCAGTTCCTTCCGGGAAAACCGAAATGGCCATGCCGAAATCAGTACGGCAAGTGGCCGCGCCACGAAAATCAGCACAATACTAATAAGGAGTGCCTTGCCGGCCACATCCAACAGGCGACTCGGAAAGCACAACAAGCCCAATACAACGAACATGACAATCTGTGACAGCCAAGCGATAGCGTCATGGTATAAGCGGATGCCGCGTTGGAAAACCAGCGGCCGATTACCGATAATCACTCCGGCTAAATAAACTGCCAGAAAGCCACTTCCTCCAAGCTTGGATGCCAGTCCAAATGTCAACAAGCCAAAGGCGGTGACCAGCACCGGATACATGCCAGCCGCACCTAGTTCAATCTTGTTAACCAGCCAACCTGCCGCATAACCTCCAAGAACTCCGCATGCGGCTCCGACCAACATCTGCAACACGAATAAGCCCAACAATCCCGGACCAAGGCCTACGTTACCTAGCAAAATCTCAATGCAGCCAACGGTCAGGAAAATGGCCATGGGGTCGTTGGAGGCGCTCTCGACTTCCAGCACGGCTGCTATTCGCTTGGGTAAGCTGACCCCGCCCGAACGCAGGACCGAGAATACTGCGGAAGCATCTGTCGAACCAACGATACTGCCCAACAGCAGACCCTCCAAGAGTGAAATCTGTAAGATCCAGGCGGCAGCTAGCCCGGTTACGACGGCCGTAACGAACACACCCCAGGTTGCCAGAATGACCGATGGCTTCCAAGCCAAATGGATCGCTGGCAACGAAGTCCCCAGCCCCCCATCAAAGAGGATCATCGCCAAAGCCAAAGTACCAATGGCATGCGCCAGGCGGTAATTCTCAAAGTCCAGCCCGCCGATACCTTCCGAACCGGCCAACATTCCCAGCAATAGAAACAATACCAGAACAGGTACGCCTAACCGTGCCGAGATCTTGCTGGATGCAATGCCCAGCAGCAACAAGACGCCGGCAATGAGAATCACAGTATCAATTAAAAACACATCTTCACCAATCTGGTGCACTGAAGTAGTTAGCTTTTCGCATTATTTGTTACGGCACCTTCACGTGCTCCGATCAAGCTGATTATCGCAGACACAGAGCAATCTGAGAACGGATACTCGGCTCAAACCCTACGCGAAGCGGATTAGCAGACAACTGTTGGATGGAAAACCGAATGGGCCATCAGGTGATCTCTTGCAACCAGAAGCGAAAATAATCACCGAACAAGCCAAGCAAAATTCGCGAAGACTGTGCGGGCAAGCATTCACGTTGGGACAGGCACTTTGGAAACGTACGCAGCCAGCGCGAAGCAGGCTAACATGATGATCCAGACGATGTCCAAGAAGTGCCAATACAGCGCACAGAAACGGACTGGGAAATGACTTTCGTGATCATAGGCGCCTCGCGCCAGTCCAAATAACAGAAAAATCATTCCGGCTACTCCACCAATGACGTGCGCAGCGTGAACCAACACTAGGAATAATGTAAAACCGTACAGGTTCAACATCGTGTCGGCGGGCTGTAAGAGCTGCTGGATCATCCAGTTCAAGGCGATTCCTTGAACCAGAAAGAACAGCAGCGATAACACAAACGAAATGCCGATGTAGCGCGCCAAATCGGTTAACTTCTGCTGACGGGATGCCTGGACCGCCAGATGCAGCAGCGTGCTAATGGCAACAAGGATCACGGTCGTCAGCACGAAGATTGGCGGCAAATAGAATGGGCGGATGCTGCCAGCTTCGGGGCCAACTCGCATGACCACGTAAATGGCGTACAGGATCAAGCTGCTGAAAAAGAACACGCCCAGCGAGACAAACAACAACATGACGCCTTGTAGCGACCGACGATCCTGGGCTGTTGAGATTGACATTTGCGATTCCTGACCATCAGGGCGGGCGGTAAAAAATTTGCCGTAGCCACCGTCGTGTTACTGTGGCCACTGGCCTAATACGCGACTTCAAGACCGGCTAACCTACCAAGTGTCCGGCCGTCTCGGCGGACAGAAAGCGGCTGGCCAAAGCAGCTCTAAGTCCCGCGAGGCAGGCATTTTACAGTCAAAGGTTCGCGATTGACCAGCCGCAGGGAATCGCCTAATCTATCGGCACGCTTGGCGGTTGTCAGGGGCAATGGGGAATTTATCCTCTGGAAGACTAAAGACTTAGGCACTCGGCTGCCATCGTGTGCTGGAACTGATAATGCCACTCGGCACTAGCGGTATCAGCCGTACAATGACGTTTAATGACTGGGGACAACTACGGCAGCCGTTTTCCGTTAATCATATATCTCAACTTCGCAAAGTATCATCGGCTATGGATCTTTTGGAACGCCTTTGGGAGGGCACTGGAACCTTTTTTTCCAGCGCGCTCCAAGGCATCGAACGAAGCGTTACCAGCCTGTTTGGTTCGTCCAACGCCCGGCAAGTCAAGCGGTTTGAGTCGATCGTTCAGCGCATCAACGCGCTGGAGGACGGGCTGAAGAAGCTGACTGATGGGCAGCTTCGTGAATTGACCGAACAGTTCAAACAACGGCTGCGCGATGGTCAAACGCTGGACGATGTTTTGGTTGAGGCCTTTGCGGTCTGTCGCGAAGGTGGGCGCCGGTTTTTGAACATGCGCCATTACGATGTGCAATTGGTCGGCGGCATCGTTCTGCACCATGGCATGATCGCCGAAATGGTCACTGGCGAAGGCAAGACGCTGGTAGCTACGCTGCCCAGCTACCTGAACGCGTTGGCCGGACAAGGCTGCCACGTAGTGACTGTGAACGACTACTTGGCACGGCGTGACATGGAATGGATGGCCCCGCTATACATGGGCTTAGGCTTAACGGTCGGTGCTATCCAAAGCGGCATGTCGAATGACGAACGGCAAGCCGCGTATGCCAAGGACATTACCTATGCCACCAACAACGAATTAGGCTTTGACTATCTGCGCGATAACATGCGCTTAGCTGCGCGTGGTGACAATCGCTTTCCTTCCCACTTGCAACAAGTCCAGGGGCCGCTCAGCTACGCCATTGTGGACGAAGTGGACAACATCCTAATCGACGAAGCCCGGACGCCGCTGATTATTTCTGGTCCGGCGCACATGGATATCGGCAAATACGCCGAGGCCGATCGAGTGGCTCGACAGTTGTCCAAGGATACGCATTTTGTCGTCAACGAGAAGGATCACAACGTCAATCTGACCGACGAAGGAGTCCGAACGGCCGAGCGACTGGCGGGTGTGGAGAGTTTCTACACTGCAGGCAACATGGAGTGGCCGCACCTGATCGACAATGCACTCAAGGCGCACTATCTATACAAGCTGGACGTCAACTACGTCGTCAAAGATGGAACGGTAATCATCGTCGACGAATTCACCGGGCGGCTGATGGAGGGGCGTCAGTGGAGCGACGGATTGCATCAGGCAGTCGAAGCCAAAGAGAAGGTCAAGATCAAAGAAGAGACCCAGACGCTGGCGACCATCACGCTGCAGAATTTCTTCAAGCTCTACAAGAAGGTCGCGGGCATGACGGGTACCGCCATGACCGAGGCTAACGAGTTCTGGAAGATTTACAAGCTGGACGTGATCGCCATTCCCACCAATCGTGAATTGCAAAGAATCGAACATGCCGACGTGATCTTCCTGACTGAAAAAGAAAAGTTTCATGCGGTGGCCGACGACGTCGAGCGGACCTCCAAATACGACACGCTGGTGCTGAAAAACGGTCAGCAACTGATCGGACACATCGTCAAAGAAACCGACACGGAGGTGACTGTCAAAACCAAAAACCGCGAAGAGTCCATAGTTGGTCACAGTGAGATTGAGGAACGAATTCCACGCGGGCGACCGATTTTGATCGGTACCGTTTCGATTGAGAAGAGCGAGCATCTGAGCCGACTCCTGGAAATGCGCGGTATCCCCCATCAAGTGCTCAACGCCAAGCATCACGGGCGCGAAGCTGAAATTGTGGCCCAAGCCGGGCGACTGGGCGGCGTGACCATCGCCACTAACATGGCGGGCCGCGGTACCGACATCATCTTGGGTGGCAATCCGGAAACGATGGCCTGGGCACAATTGCAACACAAATATCCGACGCGGCTGGACGTGCCTCGCGATGAGTGGGAGGCTCTGGTTCACGAAATCGAACAGCGCGAAAATATGAAAGCGGCGGGCGAGCAGGTGCGTAAGATCGGCGGTTTGTACGTCATCGGCACCGAACGGCACGAGTCGCGGCGCATCGACTTGCAATTGCGCGGACGCTGCGGTCGCCAAGGAGATCCCGGCAGCAGCCGCTTCTACTTGTCGCTTGAAGATGACTTGATGCGCATCTTTGCTGGTGACTTCGTCCGGAACATGATGAGCAAGCTGGGCATGGGCGAAGGCGAGCCGATCGAGAGCAGCTTCGTTAGCCGCCGCATCACCGCAGCCCAAAAGAAAGTAGAAGAGCGCAACTTCGAGATTCGCAAAAATCTGCTGGAATACGACGAAGTCATGGACCAGCAGCGCAAGCGAGTCTACGCGTATCGCCAAGAGATCCTGGATGGCGTCAGTTGCCGCCACCTAGTGCTGAATCAAATCCGACAGCAGATCGACCACTACGTTCGGGTTTACACCAGTCCGACGTTCGGAGCCGAATCGTATACCAAGTGGGCCAGCAAGTTGCTGTCTTGTGAACTGGACGCGCGCGACTTTCGCAACGTCGATCCCGGCACCGCTGCGGTGTACGCCACGGATGCCGCCGAGCGGGCCGCCGAAACTCAGATCCTGGACGCTGTAGAAGAGAATCTGCCCAGCGAAGAACCACAGGAAGATTGGAACTGGGGGGCGCTGGCCAAATGGTTGAACACGCGCTACGGAACCAACTACAGCCTCAATGACCTCAAAAAGATTCCTCGCGACGAGATTGACGAACATTTGCTCAATCGCGTGAAGGAGCGACTGGCCGCGATCGACCTCAGTGAAGGTACCGGTTTGCTGCATGGCGATTACGGCCTGCGCATGCTGATCAATTGGATGAAAGTGAAGTTTGGTATCGAGCTGGAAATCGAAGAATTGCGGTTGCGCGAGCCTGCTGACATCGCAGATGAACTGATCAAATCTGCTGAGGCCGCCTATCGCACGAAAGAGTCTCAGTATCCGGTACTGGCTGGCTTGACTCGATTCGGTCGGCGAACGTCGGAAACGTCGTATGAAATCAACCGTCCTGCCGTGCTATCCTGGGTTCAAGAGCGCTTTGATCGTTCGATTACCGAACAGGACTTTGCGGTTAATTCGCTGAATGAACTGAGTGATCGGCTGGTGGTCTATAGTCAGCGAAGCTGTCAAGCTGCCGAAGGCACTACAGAGGAGGCGCTGGCTCAAGTTCGCGAACTGTTTGGCGACGCCGAGCCCAATACGTCGGTCAAGTATGCGGCTGGCAACAACGGAGCTATCGAAGCCTTCCAAACTTGGATGGACCAGCGACTGAACTGCCGCCTGGATTCTGACAAGCTGGCTGAAATGGATGAAGCCGCCCTAACTCGGGCGGTCATGCAAGCTGTTGACGATCGCTTCTATCCCGAGATTCGTCGGATGGAGCGGCAGGTGCTGCTGCAAATCGTCGATAGTTCGTGGAAAGATCACTTGTTGGCCATGGACCATTTGCGGAGCGCCATTAGCCTAAAGAGTTACGCGCAGATGGACCCCAAAGTCGAATACAAGCGCGAGGGCATGCGGATGTATGGCGACATGTGGTTTGCCATTGGCGAGCGCATGACCGACCTGATCTTTCGAATGGAAGGCTTGGACGAAAACTTTATTGCCAGCACCATGCCGGAGACTGTGGCGCGGCATGACTCAGCCCCGTCACCCATCGCTGCTGCACCTGCCGACAGCCGCCAACTGGCTGACTTGGCGGCTGCCGATCGCGCCGGAACAGATACGACGCGACGTCCAGAACCCATTCGCAACGTCGGCCAAAAAGTTGGTCGCAACGATCCCTGTCCATGCGGCAGCGGCAAGAAGTACAAGACCTGCTGCGGTCGCCGCTAAATCGAGCAATTATTCCGCCGGTAAGTTAAAGTTCTGCATCGCTTTGCCCGCAGCCGATAACTGTTCACCAATCTGCTGGATGGGGATGGTTTGAAAATCGACCAAGCTGTCGTAGCGCGGTTGCGTCGAATAGCCTCGCTCGCCCTCCAGGACCGCTTCGACCTCGGCTTCCAAGGCGGACAGCCATTGCGGCACATCCAGGCCAACGCCGGTAGGCTGCTCCATCATCAATTTGCACTCTTCGATCAGCAGCTCAAACAGCGGTGATTCAATGCCTTGCTGGCGATATTGGCGAATGGCCGGGCCCACCAGGGCTCGCATGCGATCAACCGTCATCGGGCGCGTAAATCGTTCGTGCAGTCGATCGGCTACGGTAGGCATGCGCATAGCGTACTTGGCCTGCAACTCCGTCAGTTGCTCAATGTAGATTTCGCTTTCGCGACTGATGCGTTCGGCCAACGCCCGCCGCCACTGCTGAGCGGCTTGATGACATCCGGCACGCACCAAAACTTCGTGCGTCCAATAGATGGGTTTTAGATTCCAACTTACGCGATCGTAACGCACGCGCAGACGCAAGAAATCCAACAACATATACAACATCTCGCCACGATCCGATTGCGTCGTAGTACTGTTGTAGTCGCGATATTCGCTGTAATGATCGATGATCGCTTCCAAGACCACACTCAACAGTTTTTCTGCTTCGGCACGCTCCACCTGGCCACTGAACAGATCATTCAACAAATCTTCAAACTCAGGACTGTTGTTTTCCTGTTGCAATTGATCTATCCAGCGAGCCACTCCCTGGTGCAGGATGGCACGCACGTTGCCCAAGCGCAAGAAACTTTGGGAGAATATCGGGCCACCATACTTTTGGATGAATTCGACCAACTTGGCCCACTTACGGGCATTATCGACGGTCTCCAACACGCTCAACCGCAAGGTGCGGCTGTGAGCCAGCCAACTGGTTAACAGGACTTCGGTAGCTGTTTCCAGTACCGCAATCATCGCGTCGCTGGTGGGTTCGAGGTCCGCCAAATTCTCACCGTCGTGTGCGTCCAGATTGACGGCCACCAACGACGACTTCCGCTTGCGCGTCGTGGCGGACGTAATTGTTGCTGGCCGACCATTCAAAAAGTTTTGGACGATGGCGCGGATCACCGACACGAAGCCCAGTTTGAACATGTCGTCAAACTCGGTGACCGCGCCGGGACCGATCGGATTATGATGCTCCATGAAACGCGCCGTCTCGATCAAGTGACAGGTCTGATAAAAAAAGCCTTGTCGTGGCAACCAAGACAGCAGATGCGACAACATGCGGCGCCGCAGGCGCACTTGGAAGATCGATGCCGGCTCGCCGCCTCGCGCCAGCGGTATGTACAACAAATTCTTGGTCCGCAGCGCTACTAACAATCGCGAAAACGTCTGCTCAATGCGTTCGCGATTACCGTACAGCAACCCACCCATCGTCTCCACGGCCAGCCGATCATCATCGGACAAACTGGTCATTTGCTCCACGACGCTGGGACTGTCGTCGCTGCAGCCATGTAGATTCGCCAGCAGTAAGCGGCGCGCATCGGCCGTTTCAACTGCGGTAGAGATGATTTGATCCAACAAGGACTCTTTGATCAATCGCGTGCGGTCGTAGCGGGTCATGGCGTCGGGCGTTGTGCCGGAGTCGCCAATCCGATAGCTGGCCACGCTCTTCATCAAATTCAGCAGACCCTGGCGATTCTCTGCCGCTTGAGATGCCCAAGACTCCATCGCCGGCAGACGCAAAGCCCGCTCGGCGCACCGGCCCATCAACTCACGCCGCAAGTGCCGACTGAGCGCCGCTCCTTTCCACATCTGAGCCACGGCCGACAGGAACGTTAAATGCCGGCTCAACCGATTGGATTCTTCCAGCAGCTCGGTCGCCGTGTCTGAATCGCTACCCTGCTCTTCCGGTACATGGCTATCGATGCCATCGTCCGTTGAGTCGTTGTAGACGACATCTTCGTAGGCTGCTTGGTACAACCCCGTCGAATCGTCGTCCTCCTCTTCTATTTCATCGCTCAGATCGTCAGCGCTCAGCGAACTCGCCTTCTTGACGTCCTCTGCCAACGCAAAGCTGGGAGGCTTCCAATATTGCTCAGCATTGGCTTCCAAATAGTCAAAGAATTTCTGAGCCACGCTCCAATTGAGTTGTGTCTGTTGTTGATCGTCCAGGGCACGCTCCAGGCATTGCATCCAGCGTCGCGCCAACTCGGAAAATGAAGCTTCGCCCTTCTGCAGCCCAATGCGATCCGCTTGACCAAGCCAGTGAATGAGCAGCGCTTTGGAAGCCACAAAGTCCTGGCGGTCCAGCAACGATTCAATCACCAGCGCATAAGCCTTGGGGGAATCGAACAGTTCCAAGTGCGGGGTCCAGAAGCGCAGGTCGCCGGCACTAGCGCCCCCAGCATGCCACAGGTGCAGCGCCTTGGCCACCAGGATTGCCGATTGCAAGGTGTCGTGGGGATCGGTGGCTTCCAATTCGGCAACTTCATGGGCCGCAAACTGCCGCCACCATTTTACGGTGCTGCGCAGCCGCGACTCGACCTGCTGGCACAAGTCCTCGCGCCCCGAGGCTGCCGACTCACGCCACAACCGCGACTGCAACGCGAGCACCGTTTCCATCAGATGCACGACATCCTCAACGCGATGGTCGTGAACAGCCGAATCGGGCCCATCAAAACGCGCAAAATTCCCTGCAAACCCGAGGATATTCCAGGGATCAACGATGGCTCCACACTCGATGCCCCGGTGAATCCAATCCATGATCTCCGGGAGCACCGCCACCGCTTCGTCTAGCTGCCGATTTTTTAAGTTCAGGTCAGCGCCGGTGATCAGGCAGTCGATATGCGATACGATGCGCGCCGAAGGAACTTGTACGAATTCGGATTGCTCGCGCGCCGCCAGCGCGTTGCCCATGCGCGCAAACAATCGCGCCAAATGGACGTGTTCCAATTGGCTGGCGCGATGTTTTGCCAAGTAAGTATTGAGGTGCTGCCGCGCGCCGCCCAACGGTTGTCGCCGTATGCGCTGTTCCTCCTCCAGCCGCTGGCGGTGAATGCCCGTGACTTTGCTCAACAAACACTCGTAGAATTGATCTCGATACTGAGCGATTGGTCCCAGCAGACTGGCCAGTGTGGTCGTGGACTGGAAGGCACCAGGGCCTGATCCGGATATACCTGAAGCCATCAGGATCGTGCCGGCCAACACCGACGCCGCCTCGAAGAGCAATTGGTCGGGCGGACCAATGTGCTGGTCCAGGGTGCGAGCCAACAGGGCGTCCAGCGTCACCTGCTGGATCACGAATCGCCGGTAATTGCCGGCATTGTCGATGCAATGCGGATCCCACTGGCCGAAGTGGTAGTTGGGGCGTTGATTCACCGGATGGTCGAAGTCATAGGCTCGCGAGTCAAGCGCCAGCTCGTCCAAATTGCCGAGCTGAAAGCTAGCCTGACGGAGGATCTCTTCTGGCGTCTCTTGAAGAATTCTCAAACACTCGGATATCACCGCGTGGTAGGGGCCAGCCGTCGCGCCAGCACCGGCGATATACAAGGGAATGGGCCGGACCCACTCGTGGTCATACGGCTCCAGACGTCGGCCTTCCAAGACGGCCACCGGTCGATAGCCTACGAAATCGTTCAGATGCGCAATAGCTCCCTGGATAATCCGTTCCTGCTCATCCCAGGGACTACCCTGCAGCACGATCGCCTCGATAGCCTTACCTATGAAGAAGCCATTGAAAACGCCTTCGGCCTCTTGGTGGAACAGCAGATCGCGGTGGAAATCCAGGTAATCTGGCAGCAATCTCAACCACACCAACTCCAAAACGCTGGCGGCTTGGGAATGATCGTTGAAAGCTGACTGCGACTCGGCCAGCGTTGCCAAGGCATCCTGCAACCACTGCTGAACCTTCAGCCAGGCTGGCATTCCCGCGTACGGATTACCGGGCAGCGCATCGGCATAGATTCGGTTGCAAGCCGACAGCAGGGCAGCGTCCATGGTGCTGGAGGAGAAGTTCATGTACCCCAGCAATTGCGTCAAATCTTCGCCGCGCTGAGTGTCGCTTCTAAACTTCCCCACGTGCAAATCCCTGGGCAGACAATTGATTCAATTCGGTTGCTGGATGCATATCGTCCTAAACATTCAGCCATAGACTGCGCGTCGTACATTCCCCCCAGCCTTGGATTGACTACCGCACTGGGGTTCAAATGGTTACAGAATCGTAAAGCCATTCGCCCAAAGGGTCTAGGGACCTGCCCGCCCTTCACAGCAACCACCTCCCCGCGCCCCGTCGGCTGCTTGGTAGCTATGTCCGCCAGATCTTGCTACTTGCGACACAGGCGGATTTCTCCGTCCCCTACCCTCTGCAGTTCCAGCGACCCGATGGCCCCGAAGCCGCCCGTAAAACCCCCAAACCCAGTGAAAATGGCGGATGATCGACCATATTTGGCCTAGACGAGCGCAGAACCAAAGCTAACATTTATCACGCGGGATGGAGCAGCCCGGTAGCTCGCGAGGCTCATAACCTCGAGGTCGTCGGTTCAAATCCGGCTCCCGCAACTCTACCAACCCTGTCAAACTTTGTTTGACCTCCGGGTTAAGTATTTAAGCCGGCGATGGTGTAATCCACTGTCGCCGGCTTTTTTCGTTTTTCCGCGTGGTTTTTACAAAGTCAAACGCCCTTTGCCCCTATCTGACGTGGATCTCTGGGTCTCCAAGTAGAGACTCTCTATCGGTCGACTCCGCCCACCGCGGCGACAGCTTGTACCCCCGAATCTCACGACTCTCTTGTCTAAATGACCTTCGGCTTATGTGATTTTCCCAGGCCGAGAGACTCTCCAGAGACCACCCCAAAAATGCCGTTTTGGCCTGCAAAAAATCATTCTGTGGGACGTCGTCGGGACAAATTGCATAGATATCCCTGAGAAGCGGTTTGGTCCGGTTCGGTAGGTTGAATGTGCTTAAACATGCCTCAGGAGGTTATATGGCTGAGATGATCTCGCCGGTGGAGCAAGTAACGCGGGTGGCAGCACTGTTGGGACGAGCGGTGCTGCGATGGAAACGCGAAAAAGAACAATCGTCAGAAATCTCGGAAATCGTCTCGGACTCTCTACCCAAACGGCTTGAGTTTAGTCCGGTTTCCTCGCTCTCTGTGACTGGTCAAAACGACGAGGCAACGGGCCTCGAAGAGACCAGTTCAGACTCAGAGATAAATCCAAACAACCATGTGCGAGGAGCAACAAACAAAGATCGCAGCCTTGATCGTCGAAGCGATCTGGCGACACGCGAACAAGCTGGTCGAGCAACAGGTGATCGCATCTCAAGAGCCAGCCACACCAGTAAGCGACGCAACGATGCAGCGCGACAAGGGGGACGACGATGAGTCCTGATACGAAAATCAAGCTGGCGGAGTTGTCCGAGCTATCCATCGGCCAGCTTGCAGCCAAGTACGAAAAGCTGTTCGGCGAGAAATGCCGATCGAGGAACCGGCGCTATGTCTACCGCCGAGTTGCTTGGAAGATGCAGGCCGACGACGAAGGCGGCTTGAGCGAACGTGCCATTCTGCGAGCCACGGTCATTGCCGGCGAATCGCTGCTTCGGGTTACACCACCCAATGCTCGCAAGTCCAAGAAAGAAGTCCCGGCGTCCATTCCGGCAGATTGGGACCAACGCATCCCACCTCCGGGCCAAGTGATCGAGCGTCACTACAAAGGCAAACTTCTGATCGTGATGGTCATGACCGATGGCTTTGAGTTCGAGGGCGAACGCTACAAGTCGCTGACCGCAGTCGCACGTGCCATCACCGGATCGCACTGCAACGGTTTCCATTTCTTCAAACTAGGACAATCCAAATGAATCGCAAGAAACAAGAAGAAGATAGAAGTCGCATCCGTTGTGCGATCTACACTCGCAAATCCACCGAGGAGCGGCTGGACCTCGAATTTAACTCGCTTGACGCTCAACGAGACGCGGCCGAGTCATTCATCGCTAGCCAGAAGTCCGAAGGCTGGGTCTGCCTGCCCAAGCGCTATGACGACGGAGGGTTCTCTGGTGGCAACCTAGATCGACCGGCCTACAACGAGTTGATGAAGGATATCGAGGCGGGAGAAATCGACTGTGTCATTGTTTACAAGGTCGACCGACTAAGTCGCTCGCTATTCGACTTCGCCCAAACCATGAAAGCATTCGATGCCTCCGGAGTTTCCTTTGTCTCTGTGACTCAGCAGTTCAACACGACCAATTCGATGGGGCGATTGACGCTGAATATTCTGCTGTCGTTCGCACAGTTCGAGCGTGAAATCATCAGCGAACGCATTAGCGACAAGATCGCCGCTCAGCGTCAGAAGGGTTTGTGGTGCGGTGGACAACAAGTGCTCGGCTACGACGTCGATCGCTCTTCGACTAGCCCGAAACTGGTCGTCAACGCACAAGAAGCGGAGATGGTGCGAGAAATCTTTGATTCGTACCTAAGTCTGCAGTCGCTGTTACCGGTGGTCCAGAAACTAGATCAGCTTGGCTGGGCCAACAAGACCTGGCTGACTCGCAAAGGCCGTTACAAAGGCGGTCGACCATTCGACAAGTGTTCGCTGCACGCGTTGCTAACCAACGTCATTTACGCTGGCAAGATCAGGCACAAGGACCAGATCTACGATGGCCAGCACGAGCCGATCATCGATCGGAGCGTATTCGATAGAGTGCAAACTCAATTGAAAGAGCACGGACGTGGTAACGGTAATCGTTTAGTCAATCGCCACAATGCGTTGCTGAAGGGTCTGCTTCATTGCCCACCTGTGGATACGCCATGGTGCACTGCCCTACCAAGAAGATAAGCAAAGTCTATCGCTACTATGTTTGCCAAACCGCCATCAAACGTGGGCACAGCCAGTGTCGCACGGGTTCGATCCCCGCGCCGGCGATTGAGGCAGCTGTCGTCGAATCACTGAAATGCATCGTCGACGACGAGGGCGTGCGACGAGCCGTTTTTGAACAATCGGAGCAACTTCTACAGCAGCATCAACAGCGGCACGACTTGCAATTGCGCCAACTAACCAGTCAACGCTCACGGGATGAAGCCGAACTAAAACGTATAGCCACGGAAGGCGAAACTGGCGATCTCAACGACGCGAGACGCCAAGATCTAAAAACGCGGCTCGCCAAGACGCAAGCCCGGATAGCTGAGGTTGAAAAAGACTTCGAGCATTTGAAGCAATGTCGTTTCGGTCGGAGTGACGTTGAAGAAGCGGTAAGCGACTTCGATCGACTCTGGGCTATCCTTCGCCCGAAAGAGCGCGTTCAACTGATGGAGTTGCTGGTCTCGCGAGTTCAATACGATCGATTCGAGGGAGCCCTATCGATTTCGTATCATCCAACCGCAATCTCTGCACTAATCCAGAATGACGAAGAGGCTGCTTAATGAACACCGTTAAGAAGAAGCTCGTCCTCAACTGCACCACGCGGGAGGAACGTCAACAGTGCGAAGAACCAGAACTGCCGGGCCGGTTGCCACGGATCACGCGCTTGATGGCCCTCGCAATTCGCTGTGACGAACTGCTACGAACCGGCAAGGTTCGCGACCTCGAACACCTCGCCACCATCGGCAACGTCAGCCAACCACGCATCTCACAAATCCTCAGCTTGACGATGCTAGCGCCTGAAATCCAAGAGACGCTCCTCTTCTTGCCCCGCCTGTCTGAAGGCAAGCCAGAGATCTCCGAAAAGTCTCTCCGCAAAATTACCAAGATCGATGATTGGGACAAGCAGAGAAAAATTTGGAAAGAGATGGCAATTAGTTGTTTGATCGAGATACATTAATCTTTTCGTCAGATCATTCCACCATTCAATCCCCTAGGAACAAAATGCGAAAGCAGGATTGCCATTCGACTGCCCGCCTAGTCGTGTTGTTCGGTTCCATCTCAACTACTGTTACTCTTTGCTAGTTGATAAAATCGAGCGACGGATTACTGGCGAGATTTACCCTGTTAAGTAATTGTGGCATGATGGTTACGAAGATCACAGAAGAGTTCACGATGTACCTCAAACAAGTTGTGATAGAAAATGCTGGTCCAATTCAGCACTTGAGCTTCGACCTTCCATTCAACGGTGTTCTACCAAAGCCGCTTATTCTGGTCGGCCCCAACGGCAGTGGAAAATCCACGCTTCTTTCATTCATTGTCAACGCACTAATTGGCTTCAAGCAACAAGGCTATGAACACGCAGAAGTAGAGCTTCATAAGGTGTACCGAGTGCGTTCTGCTCAGTTCATCCGCAATGGTGCTTGCTGGTATCACGCAAAGCTCCAATTCGAAGGAGGCCTCTCGCTTGATGAATGGACCCTGAATCGCCCAAGGAAGGAATTTGAGGTCCAGGTAAGCCCACTCCCTGTTGACGAGAGTTGGAAAAATATACCGGAGGACCAATTCAATCACTTCGCACTGACTCCCCAGCCTGCTCATCCAATCCAACGCACACTATCGCGGCCTATTCAAAAAATGTTCGAACAAAACGTGGTCCTCTTTTTCCCGTCAGACCGCTTCGAACTACCTGACTGGCTAAACGAACAATCACTTGCGCAAGATCTGCACTTTCCAGAACCCACCAAGTTCGAGGGACAAACACCTCGTAAGATTTTTTCAAGAGCCTTACTCAAGCCAACATTGGAATGGATTAAGGCTGTGGCTCTCGACAAACTGCTGCATGAACATAATTATCCAAAGCCGGTCACGTTTGTACCAGGAGTTGGCTTCGTCACAGCGCCGATGAGTGAGCCAGTCAGCAAAGACGGTAGGATTATTGACTTTGTCAGTAAAGTACTCGCCCGCATTCTTGGAGCCGACAACGACGCGGTCCAGTTCCGACTTTCGCATCGTAACCTGGGAATTATTTCTATCGATTACGTTCGTTCCGGAAAGCCTGAGACAATACCCAGTTTACTTGGTCTCTCTGCAGGCCAAGCAGCTCTGTTTTGCGCCTTTACCAATGTGATCCGCGATTTTGACTTGGCGGGCGCGCCTTTCGACGATATTTCTGATATCAGAGGAATCGTAATTTTCGATGAGGGTGACTTGCACCTACACGTTGACCTCCAATACCGTGTCCTTCCAGAGCTAATCAAGTTATTCCCTAAGGTTCAGTTCATACTTACCGCACACTCTCCATTGCTTGTTATGGGGATGCGAAGCGTGTTTGGAGACGATGGCTTCCATGTACGAGAGATGCCTTCTGGCAAGCAAATCGAAACCGAAGAGTTCAGTGAGTTCAATCACGCGCTCGCTGCGTTTAGTCAAACTAGTGCGTATGACCGGCAGGTGCTTCAGCGTATACAGCAAGCAACCAGACCAGTCGTGATTACAGAGGGAAAAACTGACGTGACTCACCTTGAGGTTGCTTGGCGTAAGCTTTACGGCGAACAACCATTACCATTTGACGTTTTGTCGTGTGGAGAGTTCGGACCTCCGTCTGCCGATAGAGGTGGAGCAAAAATGCTGAGGACGATGTTACACGCCTGTTGCCTACATGTAGAGCGAAACGTTATTGGTCTATTCGACCATGACACAGAGGGCTCCGAGCAGTTTAATAGTTTGAAGAAAGATGACTTTGGCGATGGCGCAGACTTGACTCACTTGAAGCATACAAGGCAACCGGTGCAGGCCCTGCTATTGCCTGTGCCCACAGAGCGAAGGAATTTTGTTTCTACTGCTATCTCCTCCTGCTTCTTGGCGATGGAACACTACTATTCTGATTCAGTGCTCGATCAATTCGGCATGAAAGGCGATCCTGTTGTTGCGGACTCGGCAGTATTTCGTATTACGAAAAACAGGAAAACTGCGTTCGCCGAGACTGTGAAGAACTTGAACGTGGTGGAGTTCGTTAATTTCAAGATGCTATTTGAACGTTTAATAAATCTATTGGGTGTAAGTGTCCAGTCCGAAACGCCCTTACCAACAGAAACCTGTAATTCAATGGATACAAACATAACAATCTCGCCAACATTTGAGTTTGGCGAAACGGCTATCGAGATTGGGGCGTCTGCAGTTGAATTGCCGGATCATTCGCAACTAGCGACCACTTCATTTACAATCAGTTCCATTGATTCCGAAGCGAATAACTGTAGCGAAAGGGATAACGGCAACACTCTCAAAGATGACGGTCTGTCGAGTTGAGCTAGCTGATAGCTGTACAATTGCTCACAGGTATGGTGTTTGTCGTGCAAAGCAAAAAAGAACATGCTTCTGGCCTCAGCATTAGATGATGGACAAGATCGCTAGTCCGATCGATAAATCCGATCTGTTGACTTCTTTTTCGATTGCGTAGATTTTTCCGATTTTCCGGAGGCTTTTGACCAAAGGTGTCACTTGCCTACCGTCTGATATAGGGCCAAAAGGAAAAATAGCTAGCAATCGCTGGCGGCAGGTCTGACTTCACGGACGCACACAATGAGCCGCATTTTGTATCAGGTGTTTTATGCCCAGTTTTCATCTTCCCCATTTCAACGACATCGCAGTTCTGCGATCGATCGAACCTAATCGCTTCCGAACATTTCTTTTGCGATTCGACAACTACTTACGCAGCCAAGGATTCTCGATCCCTGAGACTGCAGAATTCACAGACGCTCACTTGCAGCGACTGATCGGCATCTTCAACGCACACGATGGTTCGACGCCGGCCGACATGATCGAGGCACTGTTTCACATCAGCGAGGTTTCCAACGACCAGGGAATGGAAGCCCTTTTGTTGGTTGCTTCTAAGACCGGTATCGAATTGCCTGAAGGCGATCTCACTCCGGCCGACCTCGCTCTGCTGATCTGGTTGAACGATCCGGACCAGTTGCGTCGCGCAAACTGCGAACGCATCGTACTTCGTTTTCAGTCGTTCTATTGTTTCATGAATCGCACACTCGAAGCGCCGTTGTTTGAAATGCCGGCTGAAGGAGTGCTGAAGAGGATTGAAGAACGCACCAACCAATTCAACCGCAATCGGCAACGAGGTGGTGGCGCGGCGGTTTGGATGTACGAGTTCGGTAACGAAGTGGCATTTCTGATTCGATTCGGAGGCTCACTCAAACGCGATGAGGTCATGGACAACGATAAGTGCCGACCCGACATCCGTCGTCCGGTTGGCTACGACCTGGTTGTCTACAACCTTGAGACTGGTGAACTGCGTATTCGTGCTGATCTGGTCAGCGAACGGCGGTTCTACTGTCGTTTGTTCAGCGAGCAAATAAAAGATCACGCGACGGACGGATTGCATGAATAGATCTGGGAGGGATACGATTTCGGCTCCCTCGAATCGAAGCGTACTGTCCAAGGAACCGTCGCAGCTGTTTCGAACCATGGGCAGACGTCGATTAAGACAGGGAGCAACTCTGGAGCTCCATGACGACATCCATGGAAATCTATTGGATTGGCGCTGGACCCACCCTAGCGGTTTGGTCGCGGCGCATGCTGTGTTTCTTCAACGACCGATTTTTGTCAACTTGGCAGAAGCCAACTATTTTCAAACGGATTCGTCCTCCACTAACGCTTGGACACTACCGTCTTTCACAGCATCCACCAATGAAGCGTGATCTTTCTCATTCTGGTCCGCGTACGCTAAGGCAAACTCCCCGATGGCCTCGTCGAAGCTCTCTGATTTACCGAGGTAGCCACTGATCAAAGCCGCGTCTCCTGATTTAGCATGAGCGTGCGCCAAAGTCCGGCCGCACAATTCTGCGTACAACATGGCCTGTGTCGCTGATGCACCTTCTTCGATGCGAGCCGACATTTCCATGTCTCTCAATTGACGCACGAAGAAATCCCGGCCACGCCGAGTTCTCATCCATCCAAGGAAGATATCGCTTGCGGACTGAATAAGACGTTGGCCTACGACGACGCGTTGACCGTTGTTTTCAAATAGGCTCTTACCCGCATAGGGTTCTAGCACGGACGGACAGGCTTGCTTGAACTGTAGTAGTAGAGGCTGATTTTCCGCAGAGAAAAATAGCCCGACAAAACAGCGTGTGCCCACGCTTCCAATGCCCACCGCTTTGACGACGATATCTTGAAGGCTGTAGCGATCAAAAAGTACACGGCGTTCGTGGGGTAACGACGACCGGTAATCCTCTAGTGCCTCCTGCACGATCGTCTCATACTCCGAATCAAGTTCTTTGTTGATATGAAACAGAGCCGGCGGTTGGTCGATTAGACGTCGGCGTCCAGCGACCTCTTCGCTAATCTGTGGATAGAGATAATCACCGATGCGCAGCTTAGCCTTGGCGATGAGTTCTTCCCTAATTTCTCTGATCTTCGAATCAGGGGCCATGTCGATGATGGTCTGTGCATCTAATCGATCATACCAGACGTCCAGAGGGCTCATCTTTGAGAACTCCCGCAAACGTTCGCGATATGCGCGGACACATTCACTGGCTGCCGCCTTTGCTCGCTTGTCGTTGAATTTTATGTCGCGTGCCGCCACCGCAAAACTGACCGCTAGTCGCTTTATATCCCACTCCCACGGCGCCGGGAGCGTTTCGTCGAAATCGTTGATATCAAAAATCAGATTTCGCTCAGGGGTCGCAAACAAACCAAAGTTGAGTAGGTGGCAATCTCCACACGCCTGTACCTGAATCCCAGTCGTTGGCGTATCGGCCAGATCTGACGCCATCAGCCCAGCAGAGCCACGTAGAAATGTAAAGGGACTAGGCAACATTCGACCGTAACGTATGGGAATCAGCTCCGGCAGACGATCCTCGTTAGATTGCCTGAGTACTTCGATCGGATCGCGGCGTTTCGTTGATGCATTCCAATCCGCGTGACATCGATGTGGAACATTCTCTCGCAGCGCTTTGCCAGCAGCAATCCGCTCGTCGCGCGAACGAAAGACTGGGCTTGTCGAGCCTGTTGTGTCCTCTTTGGTCTTAGTTTTCATAAAAAGCTAACGGGTGAACGGCATACAACTACTACAGCGATGTCGGTAAGGCGCTTATCGTGTTGTTCTCTGCATGTTTTCGTACAATTCTACTATAGCTCGTTGGTTGATTCGCAAGAGCCCCTCATGAGCTCGGTCGAGATCGATGATGAGATACAGAACACAAGAAAACGACACAAGAAAAAGAAGCATTTCAGGCGAGCGGCGTGTTGCGGTAAGCCCTGATTGATAACCAACTGAAATCATACCGAGCACGGTGAGTCCCAGGAGCATCAACCAGATGACCGTAGGGATCCGGCTATACAGTCCAACAAATACGCGTTCCGAATGCAGGTCGATCGTCTCATTCATCGATTCTACTAGTAATCCTGCCATGATGGACCCCGTATCTTTTCCAGCTGCCTCAACGGCTTTGGACCACATTTCATCGTGGAGTCGCTCGGACTCAACGAGCAAGTCGCCGATATTCTCCGGAGTCATCTCATACGTTCGTAGCTCCGTGTAACGGACAAGGAGCACCGCAATTTCGTCCGCTGCGGGTTCGGGCAGGAGACGAGTCCTTAGATAAGTTGTTCCGATCGCATTGGCTTCCTGCAAAACCGCCTGACGGCGTGCGTCGAACCGGGACGCTGCCATACTGAAGGTAAAGGCCAAAATAAACGCTAGTAGGCCCAGTACCGACGCTACCATTGCCGCCACGGGGGCTTCTTTTTCGTCAGGCGCGCGCGAATGTCGCCACCGACCTAAGCGATAACCCGAGTCTAGTGCCAACCCGCAAACGACTAGCAGCGTCGGCAGAAAACACCAAAGTGGAATCACGTCCAATATTTCTGTGTGCATTTAGTATTTGACTTGATGGAAACCGTGAATCGATGCGAAAAAATGAGAGCGTACTGCCCCAGCACTTACGAGATAACATAGTTCAACCAGCTGTGCATACGCATCTCAACCCGACGTATGATGTGAGCGAATGTTGCGCTGTTAGTGTAGACGTTGCTAGACCTTCAGAGCCACCGGGTAGGTATGAAGGATCCAGTCGCGGATCATCAATCACAAGCACAACGCCGAACGGCATGTCTCGCATTTCCGCAGAAGGGGCAGCGGACACCGTTCCGCTCGCTTGCAGTTGGGCGGCGGGAGTAATGTCAATGGTTGACTCAAGGGTTGCCGAAAATGTTTTACCTGGGTAATGCTTGAAAGTCACCTCCGCTTTTTTTCCGGATTGAATATGTCGCATCGCATTTTGAGAGATGCTCACCACCCATCGCGTTGCTCCTGATTCTACAAATGTCATGCAACCTCGCACCGGAAGATTCGCGACTTGTTGGCCGCGTCCAAGGGGATGTCCCGGTGGTTGTTGAAACTGGCGATGGTCTCGCTGGGTAAAGGTTAATGGAAAGTTATCAGGTTAGCAAACGGTTTGTGGCTTAGGAACTCGGGGCCTTTGCCGTGGTCGGCTGCCCCCAATTTCTGTCCAGTTGTTATGAGAGTAATGATTGAGTGAAAGGTAATGGATCGCTGTGCTGCTGGAGTGGAGGCGCAGCCGGAACGGAAGCAGCACAGCGACGCGCGAATTCCGCCGAAACGGCCCCTCTGTGGGGGCCGATGTCAGACAAAAACTCTCAGAGTCTCTGGGTTATGAAAACCGCTGGGTTAACGACTCTGGTTATGAAATGTCTGCCTGACAAAGCTTCCTTTTCTGTGCATTGATCTGCCTCACTAGGAGGTATCAAAGTGAGAACTTTGCCGGGCGGGTAGTTAGAAGCGCGACAAATCGGGAGCAGGACGACGGGGAAGCGAGAGGATCGCCGGCGAACAAAGCCGCAAGTATGCGGGTCGTCAATCACCGGCAAGCCAAACGGAGATTCGAGAGCAGATCTCGTCGCGGACGCGGCGGCAATTCGTCGAGCCTCTCGTCAACGGAGCCGGTACAAGCAGCCGGATCGTCAAACGGCCACGATAGAACGTCACCGCAAAACGGCCCCAGCAAGGGGCAGTGCTTCTCGGCATGCGCACAGACGATGATCGCGTGGCGGATTGCGACTTTTCCCAAAAAAACTCTGTGATGCTCTTGGAACGTGCTCCGGCCATCGACACGCCTACCTCTTCCATGACTTGAATCCTCAGTGGATGAACTTCGCTGGGTAAAAGGCCAGCGCTGTAAGCTGTCACAAGCCCTCCACTCAAATGCCGAGTCCATGCTTCGGCCATCTTGCAGAGAAACAAACACCGGGCGTCCTCTGCCTGCTCTAAACGAGGGACATCATGTAAAGCATTTCGCTACAGATCTGGGCCGAGCGTTCGTCGTATCGTTGGGCTTCGAATTCTGTGTCTTCAGCAACCTTCGGATCTTCGTATCGGATCGGTATGCGTAGGTCGCAACCTATCACAAGCGGACAGGCATCGTCGGCCTGTGAACATGTCATCACCGCACAGTATCCTTTGCTCGGATTCGGCGGATCGCCATAGGCCTTTGAGAAGCAGACCTGCGGAGTCGCAGAGTCGGAGGTATAGACGCTATAGCGTGGATTGGTCGCGGCAGAATCGTCGGCAACGATCTTCAGTCCGCATCGTTGCATGGCAGCGACTGCTCGCGGGTTAAATGCCGTTGCTTCGGTGCCACCTGAAAATGTCTCAACGCCGTTCAGGCCGTAGAATGCGGCAGCAACCTGTGCCCAGATCTGCGAGAGATGGCTACGTCGAGAATTGTGTGTGCAGATGAAGGTAAGTTTGGCTGGCTCCGACTTCGCCAAACGATCTCGAACGTAGTCAGAAACCTTCGCCAATTCTGCCTTTCGATCGCTGGGTATCGCTTCAAATTCCGTTACTCGTTCATTCAAATAGCGGGCCAATTCTGGATAAATAGAGTTAGCTGGTGCGTTGTCTTGATTAACAGTCATTGTTGATATTGCTACAGGATTGAAAGGTTCAATGTTACTTCTATGTCAATTCGAAGAGCTTACGCATTCGAGGTAAGCAAGTTCTCTTGAGTCAGTCGGCTGAGGGCACTCAGACCAACCGGAGGCTCGATCTGCCACGGAATGATCGCTACTTGGCTGGCCTGTACTTCTTTGACTTCTCGCAAATACTTCTGCTCGTGCGATTGACGCTGCTTCATCAGCGGATCAGTAATGGGCAAAGGGCTAAGCACTTGATTGATGACCCATGCATAGGGCTCGATCTCGGCGCGTCGCAAGTCACGCTGCAAGGCAGCGGCTTCATGAACCGGAGTCGCTTCGGGCAGCGTGACGATCAAAACGCGAGTGAAGTTTGGATCTCGCAAGCGTGGTAGCAGGTTCTCAACAGCCTCGGGCATTTCGCTTGACTGGCGCGTGACCTCGCGGTGGTAGGCAAGTGCCGAATCGAGCAAAAGAACCGTATGACCAGTGGGAGCTGTATCGAGCACTACAAACTTGTTCGTTCCAGCGGAAACTGCATCGGCAAAGGCCCGAAAGACAGCGATCTCTTCGGTGCACGGCGATCGAAGATCTTCTTCCAATAGTGCCTTGCCCTGAGCATCAAGGTTCGCACCAGCATTACGCAGGACTTCAGCAGAATACTTTGCGGTTTCTACTTCAGGATCGATGCGACTGACCCATAGCGTCGGCAAGCTCTCATCATTCATCGCGGCTGCGATATGTGCCGCAGGATCGGTTGTGGACAAATGAACTTCGTATCCCCGTTCTGCAATTGCCACGGCAACGGCCGCTGCGACGGTTGTTTTACCAACACCGCCTTTGCCCATCGCGAGAATGACACCATGACCTTGGGCGACCAAACCATCGATCAATTCCGAAAGCAACGGCAGGCCATCGACATGTTCAACGACCTCGACTTTTGCATTGGCAAAGGAAGCGGAGTCAACCGAGCCGAGGCGACGAAGTGAGTCAATTCCAAGAATGCCATCCGGGCTGAGCGGCACAATGGTTTGCGGAAAGGCTTGCAAGCTTGCAGGCGTCGCAGCCAGTGCCAAGGCGCCGCGCTGCTGCAGAGCGACGGCGTAAGGATCACTTGTGTCGATTGCAGTGAATACACCGTTGACTACCAGGTGTTGATTGCGGACTCCAAGTTCAGCCAGCTCACCACTTGTTCGAGCCGCTTCACGAAGCGCACTCGCTTCGGCGCGGGCTACGAGCACGAGCGTTGTTACTGCCGGATCGCCAAGGGATTTGACAGACTCTTGATACAATTTTTGCTGCGCCTGCAAGCCGGCCAACGGTCCCAAGCAACTTGTCCCTGTAGTGTTCTGCTCCATGAAGCCATCCCAGGCCGATGGTAGTGTGAGCAAGCGCAAGGTGTGACCGGTTGGTGCCGTATCGAAGATTACATGGTCGAACTCAGCGGTTGCAGTTGGGTCACCAAGCAAGCGAGAGAACTCATCGAAGGCTGCGATCTCTAGCGTGCACGATCCAGAGAATTGCTCCTCTATACTCTTTACAGCCGCTTCGGGCAACAAGCCGCGGTAAGGGCCGACCATGCGTTCGCGATACTCAGCCGCCGACTTCTCGGGATCAAGATTCATGGCGAATAGCGTCGCTATTGCTGGGATCTCGGTTGGGTGGTTTCCAAGTGTGACACCCAGCACCTCATCAAGATTGGACGCGGGGTCAGTCGAGACGAGCAAGACTTTCTTCCCAGCATCGGCGAGCTTTACTGCGGTCGCACATGCCACCGATGTTTTGCCAACCCCGCCTTTACCTGTGAAGAATAGGTTGCGGGTTGGATGTTCTAAAAACTTCATGATTCTTGTTCTTTGTATTGGTCGTTCATCGCCGGCGAACTGTCGGCGTTTTGACAGCGGTTGGGCTCTAGCAACAGCCGCTGGTCCCACAACATCCGCCAGCATTGCTAACAGGCAGAAGTTGTTTCGCTGGCGAACCGGCAACCAAGCGTGCTAGATCTTCGCGCGATGGATAAACGGTTTGGCTGACGATTTCCCCCTCAACCACTACGACTGGCAGGCAGTCGGTTCCCGCAGTGCTCAGCAGATGGTGAATGGCTTTGTTTTCGATAAAGGCTTGTGGTTGCTGTGCGAGGCTGTAGCGCTCGACGCTGTGGCCTTGGTTCTTTAGCCAGTCGAGGTCCGCTGCGAATCTTGGCAGCACGGGATCAACGTCTGGACCACAGACGCCTGTCGAGCAGCACATGGGTTTGTCATAGATTTGTACAGTTTTCATAGTTGTCTCCTTGGAGATCGGTTGAGAATTCAAAACGGGAATGGCGTTTACGACGGTGGTCGAAGATTGCTTCAGCGCGTGGACTCGTACGCTGGCGGCATAGGCATTGGCGTCAAACGATTGCATGACCGATGCAAGAGTATCGTGCAAAGATTTTTCGTCCGAACCGCATGAACTACCGCCACAGCATCTGCCATCGCCGGCCATTGCGTACGCATTTAGGTCTGAGCCTGTGTCCGTTACGACCACAGAGGCAAAGCCCGCTTGTTCTAGTAAGCTGCGATACTCGTCGATGAGAATTGCACCCGAGATGCAACCGACATATGCTTCGACACTTTGCTTGACTTCGATCGGCAGTTTCTGCTTGAGCGCAATGTCGCTCAGTGCCACGCGTCCGCCTGGCTTTAGCACGCGCAGAATCTCGCGAAACACAGCCAACTTTTCGGGCACCAGGTTGATCACGCAGTTGCTGATCACGCAGTCGACAGAGTTGTTGGGTAATGGCAACTTATCGATGGTTGATTGATGGAACTCGACGTTCGTCAGTCCCAGTTTCTGCCTGCCAGCGCGAGCTCGCTCGAGCATTTCTGAAGTCATGTCAATACCGACGACGCGACCCGATGAGCCCACTTTGCGAGCCGCTAGAAACACGTCCATGCCGCCGCCGCATCCAAGGTCCACGACAACTTCACCTTCGCGAATGCCTGCTAATGCCAATGGGTTGCCGCACGACAAGCCCATATTGGCTTCGGCGGGTAACTGATTGAGTTCGTCCTCTGAGTAACCAAACGCCGACGCGATGGACCTAACAGCCGTTGACTCGTTGGATAGCGCGCCTTTGGCAACGCTTGCGTATTGGTCTCGCACATCATTGATAATCATTCGCTCGTTCATTACGTGCTCCTCTGTACGGCTATCGCCTATCGGCGAAGTGCGATAGGTTTGGGTAAAATTTTTTGTTGGTAACAAAACGGCACCCGAAGATCATCTTCTCATGGTCTCACAAGTCCGCGATCAGCTTTTTCAATTTGGCCATCGCCCGGGTGTTGATACAGTAGCACACGCGCGGGCCATCGATTTCTCCTTGTACCAAGCCGGTTTCTTTCAGAATCTTCAAGTGCTGGGAAACCGTCGATTGTGCCAGCGTCATTTCGTCGACGATCTCGCCGCACATGCACGAGGTCCGGTTGAGCAGCAAACGCACGATCCGTACCCGCGCCGGATGAGCCAGAGCCCAAGTCAGCTTGGCCATATCTTCCGCCCAAGCGACATCTGGTAGCGACAGCTTCTCACGGGTGGCGCAGCATTTCTGGGCTTCTGCCTTGGTTCGGACCATCGCTCGATCGCCTTTGGATTGAACAGGTAATCGCAAATAAAACGCTTATCGTCGATATACGATATACATCTGCATATTTCCTGTCAATGCGGATTTACGAAAATGGCGGAAGTGACTTGGACTCCAAACCAATTCGCTGATTAATCCAGAAATAAGGGGGGAGTATCAGCAAATGTGGAAGGGCACTACGAAATCTCCGGAATGCCCGAATGATGTGGTACCAGCTGCACGGGGTCTGTTCGTGCGTATGAAGATTAAGGTCGCTCACTATGGCACAAACACTGACGAAAATGTCACGTAATCGGTGACACGGTACCGCCCACTTCGATATTTATGGCGGCGACACTTCGATGACGGTGTTACCGCGCCCTTGATTGTTTTCGAACAACTGGAATGCTTTGATAAAATCGGTCAGTGGAAACACACGATCAACACGCGGTACAAAGGCACCCGACTGCATGAAGCCTAAGATTTCTCGGACGTTTTGCTGATGGGCTTCCGGGTTCAGCGCGGCCCAAAAACCCCACAAACTCCCGACGGTGGCAGCTTGTTTGATCAGCAGCATGCCGGGGCGAATCGGTTTTTGCCCGGCGGTAAAACCAATCAGGCAGATTCTTCCCAACGGTCGAACTACCGAAATAAGCGCTGTCTCGAACAAGTCACCTTGAACCATGTCCAAGACGCAATCGACGCCGTGCGGTCGTCCCAGTTCTTGGCTAACAACTTTGACTTGATTCTTGAACTCTTTGTAGCTTTCCTTGTCCCGGCCATAAGTTAACACCACATCAGCCCCAGCCTGCCGAGGATACTGTGCCTTGTCTTGGCTGCTGACACCCGCGATCACTTTGACACCCATCGCCTTGGCCAAGTCGATGGCTGCCATGCCGACACCGCCGGAAGCACCATCGATCAGTACCACATCGCCCGGTTTCAATTCGCCGATGATCTTCAGCGAATGATAGGCTGCAAAGTAGTTGCGGCCTACATTGGCGCACTTGGAAAGATGAACACCGGGTGGCGCTTTCCAAACGCAGTTCCCTGGAACTGAAGCAAATTCGGCCAGCCCGCCGATTTGCAACTGTCCGATAACCTGGTCACCTTTGGAAACATGCGCCACGTGGCTGCCCACTTCGGCGACCGTCCCGGTGACGTCCATCCCTGGAATATAGGGTAGTGGCGGTCGCATCTGGTAAAGACCCTGAGCCTGTAATGCATCAGGATATTGAATGCCAGCGTAGTTGACCTGGATCAGAACCTCACCATCACCGCACTGTGGCCTGGGCACATCGTCCAGCGACAGCACATCGGCAAGTGGCTCAGGAATCATAACTGGTTTACCGTTATCGTCAGTTCCGGCGAAGCGGTGGCAGCGAACAGCTTTCATAGTTTTAGTCTTAGTCATACTCAAAATCGGATCTCGGTTGGCTAACGTCGATGAGTGAATCTCAATCGTACCACAATTGCCAACCGTACGGGCTCAGCGGGGCGAATTCAATCGGTCTGGCATGGTAGTTTTTGTAGTCATGACCGACGGTCGCGAAGATTCGAGCCGCGAAAATGAGTTGGTTATTAGTGCGGTCTTACCCGAGGAACACCGAAACGGGAAACTTTGATCCAACGTGAACTGGCAAGACCTTGAAGGATATTGACCATGGAGAGTTGGTGAATTGCCCTTGAGAATCAAGGGCAGGTCTAGCTGATAGGCCGACATGCTATATTGGACATTACTAAATCCACTACCGATGACAAGATGATTCACTCGCGAGAGACTCAGTGAAAAAGTGTCCTTGCCACACGTCAGCCTGGCTACAACGGCGAATGAACACCTAGTACTCTTTACCCAGAAAATACACACGGGCTTATTAGTAGCGACCGTGGGACTTGCGGTGCCAGTGTCAGTGCCAGTGTCAGTGTCAGTGTCAGTGTCAGTGTCAGTGTCTTAGTCGCACGTGCCGCTTCCCGCTGAAGCAAATCAGTCTCTAACTTGTGCCGATAGTGGTTCGTAACCAGCTATTATCGACTGGCCTCATCTTGTCCGAGAACTTTCTTTAGACTTTGCATCTCTAGTCCATGGGATCTTAGTAGACGCCCAACTCGCTCTGATGACGCTGTATCTGGCGGTAATTTGAGTCGATCGAGTATTTCTCGGACAGGCACTCCCGACTGCCTTGCCACCTCTTCCAACGTCATGGAGCCATGGATAGATCTTGATTCATTTGCAGGACCCATTTTCTCTTCATCTGCGCTGTCGAGTTGCTGAGTCTCATTTTGAACATCGAGCATCTGTGAACGTGGAGCGGACTCTGTAGGCACTACGAGCGGTACTGCGGCCAACAAGGAAAATAAGACTAATCCTGCGATTCCCAACAAGAACTTTATGCCTGAGGCATCGGGGTGAGTCTTCTTTCCCATGACGCTGGCGATCCATTTCCAATGAAGAACCAAATGAACAGCCAGAACGCCCAGCAAGAATAATGCGATCCAGTAGTGAATATTGCCCCATGCATGACGGGATAATCCCCAGACAACGGTCACCGGTCGGTGGTTGGCTTCTAATCCTATCCCAACTCCATGCAGTCCACCGCTCCCAGGTGGCAATTGATAACGCAACATCAGCCCTGTTGACGCCAGCATGATTAAGCCGAAGTAAGCGGTCGCGTCAACCAATGTGTTCCACGTTGTTCGAGACATACCCACCACCTTAATTTAGGCTATTACTACTTGATGATCATGGAATATTCAGATCTAAGGTTACAGTCGAAATGACTTCGGGAGTTACGATTGCATTGGCGTACAGACTTGCAAAGTGCTTTACTTTAGGCGTATCAACTTCGAACAGTTCAGCCAGGTATCGGCTTGATAAGGATTGAAACAGCAAACGTGCCTCGATCCTGTAACGACCGGTTGGCAATTGCAACTTGTAGTCAACCGTAGCGGCTGGCGGCAACTGCTGGTTCGTCTGGGCGAATAAAATGAGCTGCGATGAGAACCAAGTTACGTTTGCTATTAGCAGAATGCTTGAACGGGCAATTGTGGTAGCCCAACCACTGCATTGAATAGTAGCTTCCGCCGGTGTTTGATTCATATTCATTCCTTCAAAGAAGGCCTACTATGACAAACCTGCTTTCGAAGCTTCTGAACCTCTACCTTGACTGTGTTACAAGCCATCCGAACAAATGATATCTTAGGCGATTTTTCGCACTTGGCAGCCGCAAAGTGTGCCGAGCTTGACTCGCTAAGCAGTCTCAAGTTGCCAACTTTCTCCCCTGGGTAATGAGTCGTGCATCGGCGGTAACCATACGACTCGCGGTACAGTCGTTTGAAGGCTAGTCATGGATTCAGGCCATTGTCAGCGAAAACTTGCGCTGGGGCGATTCGTCCCTTTGATTGATGAATGGAAAATTGACGCTAACGCCAATCCCCTCACCATCAGCAGGGCCACGGTTAACTTTCGCCAACTACCACTGTCGTTTAGGCATATTTGGGAATTAGCCCGCGTTTGGTAATGCTGCTGCACGTTGGCTGAGTTTATCTCGAGTCGCCCACAGCCCAGCAGAAGGGGTGCTTATGTAGTAGACTACTTCGCCGTCCGGCATGGTGTTCCAGCCTTCACGCATCCGCTGGGCATCATAACGAGCGGCTGCTTGTGAAAGATCTGCATAAGCATAGCCAACTTGTTCGACTTCAGTGCGAGACAATTTGCCTGGCGCATAACGGATGGTGAATCTTCCGTCGCTGGTACCATGGATCAGGTGCGCTGTCCCATGGCCAATGTCCTGCATGTCCGTATTCTGCTTGTAGAGATCCAGTATTTCCAGTCGAGGGCGATAGCCGTACTTGCGAATGAGCGCATCGACTTCAGGCTGTTCGCCGAACCGCTCAACCCCCGGGGCGATGATCAGGAGTTCGCCACCGTCAGCCATTGCCATTCTCGTACGGTAGACAGCTTTGTTCGCGACCCATGTTGCTCGAAACTCATCCTCTTGCATCACCGCGACGATCTTCTTGACTGGCTCATCAAAGACCGTAATGTTCTGCTGCTGACTGGCACGCGCCGCCATCAGATATGTTTCCAAATCATCGCCCACGTACACGCCAGTATGAACCAGCTGATTCTGGGCATCGCGCGCCATAACCACTTG
Organism: Pirellulaceae bacterium; assembly: GCA_019636385.1. Taxonomy (NCBI): domain Bacteria; kingdom Pseudomonadati; phylum Planctomycetota; class Planctomycetia; order Pirellulales; family Pirellulaceae; species Pirellulaceae bacterium. The sequence goes on from JAHBXT010000004.1 coordinate 755,161, forward strand.
CAGATAGACATCGGGCAGTCGCGAAAGGAACTGGTCTTCAGCCCAGTTGTAACAAGCTCGCAGTGGTGTGATCAATTTGCCAAGATTGTTTTCAATGCCATAAACGCCGGCCGCCATATGCGAAGCGCAAATGGTTTCCTTGCCTCCCAGCCCAATGAAATAGTTTTTGTTGTGATTTGCAAATCCCAGAACTTCATGCGGCACAACGTGTCCAACATTGACAATCAGATCCCATGGCTCCTTGACAGTCATGGTATTGAGATCGACTGGTATGTCCCAATCCGCGATGCCGCTTGTCGTTTCAGCAACTAGCTGCCCTGGAATCACGCCAACACGGGTGACCCCGCCACGCCAATCATGTGCGTGAATGCGTTGGTTGGGGATTGAACCAAACATCCATTTATTTTCAGCGTGTGTGTGAGGAATATGTTGACCCAGCGTCGGGATTACATGCGTGTCGCAGCTCTGGGGTAATAAGTTGTAGATCGTTTCGGTTATCCAACCCGCTCCGCTATGCGCGCGAGTCAAATCTGGCGGTAGCAACAATACGCGCCGGAACTCACATCCCAGCCGGGCCTGTGCTTCGTCGAGCATCCTTTGGCAAATCAGTTCGATTTCTTGCCGTGAAATGAACGACGACTCTGAGTGAAACCAAGGCATATCAAAAAATCCTTCGCCTGCGCGGCGCTGAAAAAGTACGAATTGCAGTCATCGGGTCGGTGGAGATGAAATTGGTTTGAATTGATGATCTGCAGATCTACAGAATAACCCGGAGAGCGCATGCGCGTTAGAGCAATTGAAAAGTTACTCAATCTCGGCCCTGCTTGGCGGCGGCTAGTCACGGACTGATTGCGCGGCGACTGATTTGAAAGAGTTCCTCTTATCGCTTACCAAATACTGCATCGCGTTGATGTATTTCACAATCGATCCTGGCAGGCTTTATAGGTAGGATGCTGGCTGCTAGACCTGCGAAACCTCAAGCAGTGCTCGTAGAGTCGCCAGGGGCAGCAGATGTGCTATGAGAGACGCCCCATGCGGCCGGATTGGTAGTCCTGGATAGCGTCACGGATTTGGTCTCGTGTATTCATCACGAACGGGCCCTGGCCAACAACGGGTTCATTCAGCGGCAGACCTGTGAGAACCAGCAGCCGAGTCGGTAGGAATACTCGGAGAGGGACGGTGCTGCCGATGGGATCGAAAAGTGCCAGCTCGCCGCTACTGACGCGGGCGTCGGCAGCCTGGAGATCACCAGATTGTACGACGGCCAAAGCCGTATGGCCTGGTACCAGTGGCAGATCAATTGTTACGTCTTCAGCAAGCTGCAAATCCCAGACGTTGATCGGTGTGAACGTGCTGGCCGGACCACGGGCACCGCAAAGGTCCCCGGCAATGACTCGCGCTGAGCCGCCGCGATGTGGCAATTCAATCTTGGGAATCTGAGCATCGAGAATACTCTGGTACTTGGGTGCCGTGAGCTTGTCCTTAGCGGGCAAGTTGACCCACAATTGAACCATTTCTAACACACCACCGTCGCGAGCAAATCGCTGGCTATGGAATTCTTCATGGACCACTCCGCCCCCTGCCGTCATCCATTGAACGTCGCCTGGCCCGATGGTGCCATGGCTACCTGTCGAATCGCCATGTTCCAGTTCGCCTTGATACACAATCGTGACCGTCTCAAATCCGCGATGTGGGTGCTCACCCACTCCGCGTTTGGCTTCTGACGGGGCGAAGCGGTACGGCCCGGCGTAGTCCAGTAGCAAAAACGGATCGAAGTCGGTCCCGTGGTGGTACGAAAACAGGCTACGGACGGGAAAGCCGTCTCCGACCCAGTGTTGTGGAACATTGCGAATGATGCGTTTCACTCGACTCACGGTGACCTCATTTTTTGCAGCTTGATTCACGTTGTGGCAGTCAGTCGACGGGTAACGTCAGCTACGTGTCGGCCTTGGAAGCGGGCTTGCGCGAGTTCTTTCTCAGATGGCATTCGCGAGCCATCGGCTCCGGCTATCGTTGCAGCACCCCAAGGCGAACCGCCTTTGACCTCAGTGATGTCGGCCAGCTCCTTACAGGCGTAAGGCAGTCCGACGTAGATCATGCCGTGATGCATCAGCGTTGTGACAAAGCTGATGATCGTGCTTTCATTGCCACCGCCAGTACCGGTGCTCGCGAACACGCTGCCGACTTTACCCACCAGCCCGCCTTGCATCCACAACCCGCCGGTTTGATCAAGAAAATTCCGCATCTGTGCGGCCATATTGCCAAATCGCGTTGGTGTACCGAAAAGAATTGCGTCGTACTGGCCCAACTCTTTGGGTGAAGCGATCTCAGCAGACTGATCCAGCTTCACGCCAGCATTGCGGGCTACGTCATCGGGCATCGTTTCTGGGACGCGTTTCACGACAACCTCTACGCCGGTCACTGAGCGTGCTCCCTCGGCCACAGCCTGAGCAAGTGTCTCGACGTGGCCGTAACTTGAGTAATACAAAACAAGCAGTTTAGGCATGTGACTCTCTCCATATTGCAGGGAATGTTAAAATTTCGACTAGTACCGCCAATGGCTCAGCGGGAAGCATTGTAGCTGGTGAGTAAATTGTGGTAGGCAGGCAAATAGTTGGCAAACCGGGTGGGCAGCTGGAAATACCTTGCGGCGTCAGCGAGGGCGCGCACATTGTTTTTGAAGTCAACCGGCGAGAAGTCGTCGACGATGTTACACCACCCGTTTGATGATCTATTAACAGTCCGGCAGCGTCATTCGTTTCTAGTCGGCGGTAAGTTAAGCTTTGGACCGTCAAAAGCCTCCTTGGGGTGTTTGGGACAGGATTGACGACCCGGTACACTAGATAACCATTGTCGAGCTGACTGCCCAAGAATCAAGTATGGGCGTTTTTGTAACCGAGTATCCTCAGTGATACCAAGAAGATCTCGTGGCCAAGCAGCGCAAGAATGACTGCCAGCACGTTGGTTGTCCGGTGGAAACCACGCTGGAGGCTTGAGCATTCATCGAGTCCGCCCCTGTTCCGCCGTACTACTAAAAGTCCTCGTTGCTATGCTCTACACGGCTGCCTTCACTGCAGTCTTTCTCCAAGCGCTGGTTGGACAATCGCTATTGGCAGGCTAAGGCCAACGGCGTTTGAGTGCTCGCCTGGCCAGACGGTGTAGCTGCCATGATTGTGGTGATTGGCGACTCCGAGCTACACTTCTGCTGTGTCGATGGCTAGTAGTCAGACTCACAGGTTACGGAGCATTTTAGGCCTCAACGAAAGACGGCGTTTCCATGTACAATGGTGCCGCCTGCGGTAAAGTGCTGGGGCTAACAGGTTTAGGAGTGTAACACGTGGACTTTCAACATTCAGAAAAATCTCGCGACTTTCTGGCGCGGGTTCAGGCGTTTATGGAGCAGCATATCGATCCGATCGAGGCGGATTACCATCGTCAGCTTCAGAGCTTAGAAAATAAGTGGGTAGTGCTGCCAATCATCGACCAGCTCAAGGCGCGAGCGCGGGCGGAGGGGCTGTGGAACATGTTTCTGCCCGACCCACAACTGGGTGCTGGATTATCGGTGACCGAGTACGCTCCGGTCGCTGAGGCCACGGGGCGGTCGTCGATAGCTCCCGAGATTTTCAACTGCAACGCACCCGATACCGGCAACATGGAGGTGTTGTACCACTACGGCAGCCAACAACAAAAGGATCAGTGGTTAAAGCCGTTGTTAGCCGGCGAAATTCGTTCAGCATTTTGCATGACCGAGCCGGATGTGGCGTCAAGCGATGCGACGAACATGGCGGCTACGGCTACGATCGAAGGCGACGAAGTGGTGGTCAATGGTCGCAAGTGGTGGAGTACCGGAGCGGGTCACCCGCGCTGTAAGATTCTAATCTTCATGGGCCTGACCAACCCGGCGGCTCATCGTCATGCGCAACATTCGATGGTTCTGGTTCCTATGGACTCGCCTGGTGTTCGTGTCGTGCGGCCGCTGTCAGCAATGAACATGCGCGACGAACCTTTTGGGCACTGCGAAGTCGACTTTGACAACGTTCGATTGCCCAAGAGCGCCATCATCGCCGGCCCCGGTCGCGGATTCGAGATTGCTCAAGGCCGACTTGGTCCGGGTCGAATTCATCACTGCATGAGATTGCTGGGCCTGGCGGAAATGGCGCTGAAATTGATGTGCCAGCGATCGCTCAACCGAGTGGCTTTTGGCAAGCCGTTGGCCAATCTGGGTGGCAATCGCGAGCGAATCGCCGACGCGCGCATCATGATCGAACAGGCGCGATTGCTCGTCCTGAAGGCGGCCTGGATGATCGATCATAAGGGAGTATTTGCGGCGATGAGCGAGATATCGCAGATTAAAGTCGTGTGTCCCAATGTGGCTCAGACGGTCATCGACATGGCCATTCAGATGCACGGCGGTGCCGGAGTGTGCAACGATTTCCCGTTGGCCGCCGCCTGGACAGCCGCACGCACCCTGCGACTTGCCGATGGCCCTGACGAGGTGCATCGCGGACTGGTCGCCAGGTTCGAGCTGGCAAAATACAAGTCTTGAGCCACACAGTCGAGGAACCAAGATGGCTGCCGACGAAAAACTGCTGGACCGTCCGCGCGATGTGCGCTCGGGTGAAGAACTGGATGTGGCTGCCGTCGATGCTTGGCTAAAATCCAGAGTCGATTGCCTAGACGGACTCCCGCAAGTTAGACAATTCTCTGGTGGCGCATCGAACCTGACCTATTTGCTCACCTATCCACAGCGCGAACTGATACTCCGCCGTCCGCCTTTTGGTCATAAGGCCAAGAGCGCTCACGACATGGTGCGCGAGTATCGAATACAAGCCGGGCTGAAGCCGGTCTATCCGACGGTGCCCACGATGGTGGCCCTGTGTCAAGACGCTGAAGTTATGGGCTGTGACTTCTATGTCATGGATCGCATCCGAGGAATTATTCCTCGGGCCAACTTGCCCCGGGGATTGTCATTGACCGCCCCGCAAACGCGCCGCATGTGCCAGGGCGTGATCGACAAACTGATCGAGCTACATCAAGTCGATTATCAGGCAGCGGGGCTGGAAAGTCTGGGCAAGGGTGCTGGGTACGTCAAGCGACAAATCGAGGGCTGGACCGAGCGGTACGGTAAGTCGAAAACGTGGAACGTGCCGGCATGGGCCAGCACCATGGACTGGCTGAGCAAAAACATGCCAGAAGATGTGGGCACGGTTGTGATTCACAATGATTATCGGTTTGACAATGTGGTGTTGGACGCAGATGATCCGCAACGAGTTGTTGGCGTGCTGGACTGGGAGATGGCCACACTAGGTGATCCGCTGATGGACCTGGGCAACACCCTGGCTTATTGGGTTGAAGCAACGGACGATCGCTTCCATCAACTGATTCGACGTCAGCCGACGCATCTGCCCGGCATGTTCACGCGGCGCGAGATGGTCGATTATTACTGCCAGCGCATGCAGTTGCGACTGGACAACTGGACTTTCTACGAGGTGTACGGGCTCTTCCGCTTGGCGGTTATTCTGCAGCAAATTTACTATCGCTACCACCATCGGCAAACTCGCAATCCAGCCTTTCGACGTTTCTGGCTGTTCAATCACTATCTGCATTGGCGCTGCAAGCGCGCTATCCGAAAGCACTGATGGCCGTTATCTATCTCATTCGTCATGGGCAAGCGTCGTGGGGCCAGCAGGACTACGACCAGTTGTCTGAGCTGGGCATCCAGCAAGCAGGCATGTTGGGGCAGGTGCTTCGCCAAAGGATTGGCCGACCCGATGCGGTGATATCCGGAGCCATGCGCCGCCATCGACAAACGGCTGAGCATGCACTGGCCGCCATGGAGTTGCAAACGGACTGGCACGAAGACGCGCGCTGGAACGAATACGATCATCAGCAATTGCTGGAGCGGATCAATCCTCGGTACAACGACCCGGCGTTGCTCAAGCTGGATATGGCCCGCGAGGCTCATCCACGTCAAAAGTTTCAAGATGTCTTCGACCAGGCTCTCTTGCGTTGGCTGAGCGGCCAGTACGATGCCGAGTATGCCGAGAGCTGGCCAGCGTTCAAAGCTCGAATCGGAGCCGCGTTGGAACATGCCTTGAGCCACGAGGGGACCACGCTGGTGTTTACCTCGGGCGGCGCCATTGGGGCCGCCGTTAGGCAGTTATGGAATTTGCCGGATGAAAGCTGGCTACACGTCAATCGCGTCATTGCCAACGCCGCCATTACCAAAATTGTGCGCGGCAAACGCGGCATTCATTTGTCCACCTTCAACGAACACAACCACTTTGAAGGCGATGATCGTCGCTGGCTGACGTATCGCTAAGACCTGCTGGAAACAACCAAACTATTTTCGGCATTCGAGCCAGACAATTCAATGTAGACGCAGGCCGGGGTGCATGTGCACAGAGCAACGATCGAGGATCAAAAGGCGCCCCTGGAATGGCTATTGCGAAAATTCCAGTCGGTCGCTGGAACTGAATTGCCATGGCCATAACCTAGCGTTAAGTACCCCATAGCCAGTTAGTAAACAGATACGACAAGCAGGAAGTCCGCCGGACGAGCGACTTACAAAACGTCAGTAGTATCTTGAATTCAGCCAACGCCACTAGCCTTGAGCGCCATCCATTTTGTCGACTGTGATTTGGGCTTTTAATGTGCTGCTGGGTATGCCGGTGTCAATCAGAGCTAGCTTGCTGAAGAATTCGACGGTCTCATCCACGGCATCGGCTTGAATCATGATCAATTCATCTGGCAGCGCTGAGTCCAAAGCGTGTTGAACACTTTCGCGCCATGTGGAAAACCACTGCGTGTTGCGGACACGTGAGCCCAGGGCTAACCCTTCGCGAAACAGATGCACAATGTCGCCGGGCTTACGTCCTCGACAATAGCTGCCTTCGTACAGTACGACACGATCAAAGTGATGTCCGAGCATCTGCCCCTGGCGAATCATGTCGGTATCCAGGCGATCTCCGGCGGCGGAATAGACCGCCGAGCGTCGCGAATTAGGAAAATTGGCCAGAGCGCTCAACAGACTCTTCAGCGCCGAAGTGTTGTGTCCGTAGTCGATGACTAGTGTGCACTGGTTGTATTGAAAAATGTTGAAGCGTCCGGGTGAGCCATTGATCGATGAGCTGAAGGATTCCAGCCCAGCCCGAATGACTTCAACAGGTATGCCCTGCACCCAAGCTGCTGCAACAGCAGCCATTGCGTTTTCGATTTGGAAGCGAATCTTGCCACCGTGCGTGATGGGAATTCGGTCCAGCGGTAGCACGGCAAACTCGCTGGTACCATGGGCGGCCATGATCGAACCGTCGCGCGTGAATACTACTCGTTGATTATGTTGGCGATTGGCGACCAGCAACGGATGATCTGGGCTGTGAGCAAAGTACAGCACGCTGCCTTTGCAATTGGCAGCCATTGCAGCCACTAACGGATCTTCAGCATTCAACACAGCACAACCGTTTGGCGCAACCACATCGACGATGCAGCGTTTGACTTTGGCCAGATGTTCCAGGGTATTGATATTGTTAAGACCTAAATGGTCGCCTTCGCCAATATTGGTAACGACGGCTACATCGCATTTGTCGAAGGCCAGGCCCTCGCGAAGAATGCCACCGCGCGCCGTCTCCAGCACGGCCGCATCAATGCTTGGATTCATCAACACGCGTTTGGCACTCTTGGGGCCGCTGCAATCGCCATCGTCGATGCGCCGACCGTTAAAGTAGACGCCATCGGTGCTGGTCAGCCCCACGCGTTTGCCTGATAAATGAACGATGTGGCCAATCAATCGCGCGGTCGTTGTCTTGCCGTTGACGCCGGTTACAGCCACGATGGGGATGCGACCGTTATCACCCGCGGGAAACAGCATATTCACGATGGCTTCGCACACCGGTTGACCATCGCCTTCGCTTGGTTGAATGTGCATTCGCAAACCGGGACCCGCATTGACTTCAACAATTCCACCGTTTTGATCTTCCAGTGGAACAGAAATATCTCTGGCTACGACATCCACACCCGCTATATCCAACCCGACAACTTGTGCGGCTTCGACGACTCGCGCAGCGACTTGTGGGTGAACCTGTTTGGTAACATCGCAAGCCGTGCCGCCGCTACTGAGATTGGCGTTGCGGCGGATGTAGACAATCTGGTTTAGCTCAGGAACATCATCCGGCGCAAAACCTTGTTGCGTTAGCACCGCTAGAGCAACTTCATCTAGGGTAATGTAGCTCATGACCGTCGCATGGCCATCGCTGCGCCGCGGATCTTGATTGACCAAGTCGATCAATTGGCGGATCGTATGCTGACCGTCGCCGATCACCTTAGCTGGCTCACGGCGTGCTGCGGCTACGAGCTGATTGCCGATGACCAACATGCGGTGATCGGCACCCTCGAAAAACTTCTCCACCAGGATCGTTGATTCTTCCAGGTAGGCCAATTCATAGGCATGTTCAACCTCTTGCTGCGTATACAGATTGGTCGAGACACCACGACCATGATTGCCGCATTGAGGTTTGACCACCACGGGTAAACCTATCTCGAGCGCTTTTTCCCAGGCGTGCTGTTTTGACTCTACCACTCCGCCTTCTGGGACAGGAATACCTGCCGAGTGTAGCAGATTCCGAGTCAACTCCTTATCCTTGGCGATGGCCTCGGCAATGGCGCTGGTTCGATCGGATTCAGCGGTCCAGATGCGACGTTGGCGCGAGCCGTATCCCAACTGAACGAGATTGCCATCATTCAGTCGCATGTATGGAATGCCACGTTGCTTGGCAGCCTGGACGATACCTTGAGTGCTGGGCCCAAGGCAATTTGCATGTACCAGGTCGCGCAGACGCGAGATTTCTGCTTCAATATCAATTGGCGTATTATCGACTGCCGCTAATACAACGCGGCGCGCGGCTTCCAGGGCTTCTTTCCCAACGCTTTCGTCATGGTACGCGAAGACCACACGATAGACGCCATCTTCATCCAGTTCGCGAGCGCGGCCGAAGCCAACACTATTACCTCCCAGGGTTTGCAATTCGAGCACAACATGCTCAAGAATATGCGCCATATAAGTTCCGCGCCGCAAGCGCTGGAAGAAGCCCCCTCGCTCGCCGACGCTACAACGGTGCTCGATCATGCCAGGCAGCCAGGTCATCAAGCGCTCGTTAAATCCGGAGATCATCTCGGACGATGTCTCCTTGAGATCTTTCAAATCAACTACAGCCTCGATGACGGGAAAGTTAGCCCAGATGTTTGGGCCACGAAGAACATTGGTCCTACGAATGACCAACCGTTCGGCGGTGGAGATGTTAGACATGATGCCTAAGTGAGAGTTTTTTTTGGGGCGGTACGCAGTAATTGGGTACCGGGTTTCAGAATCGGGTCGCTCTGTTGAAGCAACCTATTCGCTTCTGCGGAAAAAGGCAAAGCTGACCTTGGTGTTACCAACGGCAGCTGCCCTCATACTGAAACCGGACACAATTATCGTATGCTTTACGGGAAAGGCTATAGTCAACCGCATAAGATTTTTGTAACAGTGTTAATCGACGTATTCCTGTAAGGTGACGGCTAAGAATCCACACTACGGACGATCCGCTGCCCCTGGACAGATTAGCTCCCATGGCTAACCTCACCAGCCAAACATTCAGTAAAGTCGGCCCTATCAAGGTCTAGCTCGATTACGATGAATTTCGCAAAACAGGCCGAAAATACAGAGGAAAACGCGGATCAACGAGCCGCCACTGAGCGGTTGCATGGCGTTCTGGAGCCTGCCGAACAGATGGTTGGATTTGTCTATCTGGACTTGGACCAGCGGCGTCACTTTGCGGAGACACTGCTCGCCCTAACAGGGGGGCGACTGATCGAACAGCCTGCGGGCAAAGCCTACCGCTCCTGGAATATCTCGTCGGATTTGGCGTTGCGCTCGAATGTTTTTTCGGGGCTGGGCAAGCTCGTATTGGTTAGAGGTAGCACATCAATGGCTACTTGGTACTTCACGGCTGCCAAGGCTAACAAAGTGTCGCAACTGATGGCGCAATTCAATGCTGCAGCCCGTGATCAGCAGTCATCAGAACCTTCGCCGGCGGTAGAAGTTGCACTCACGCCTGCCGCCGCACCGGCACCCACGAAGAGTTTGCTGAGGCTTGCTCGCTTCACCAAACATCGCCTGAAACTGGTGTTGCTGGGGATGCTGCTAACCTTGTTAGCCACTGCCGCTGGATTAATCTGGCCCTATCTAACGATGCCTTTGATCGACAATGTGCTGATTCCGTGGCAGAGCCAACTCAGCCCATTGACGGCTAACCAATTCTACGTGGCACTCATGCCCTACATCGTTGGTCTGATTGCTGCAGCGCTGCTGGCCTGGGGTCTAGGCTGGGCTCGCACCTATTCCATTGGCAATTTGAGCGAACAGATTAGTTGCGATCTGCGCAATGCGACGTATCGCCACTTGCAAAAGCTATCACTCGACTACTACGGCGACAAACGCACCGGTGATTTGATTTCTCGGATCAGCAGCGATACGGATCGCATCTGCCTGTTTCTATCATCACATCTGCTGGATTTTGCCACTGACCTGTTGATGATCCTGCTAACATCCATCATTTTAATTCAGTTGGATCCTTGGTTGGCATTGGTAGCGCTGCTTCCTTTTCCGCTGATTGCCTGGCTGACTCACGGCGTACGTGTGCGATTGCGACATGGATTTGCTCGCGCGGGCCATGCTTGGGAAGCCATGGTGAGCGTTCTGACCGATGCGATTCCCGGTGTGCGAGTAGTCAAAGCGTTTGCCCAGGAGCAGCGCGAAGGCCAACGCTTTCAAGATGCCAATCAGCACGTGCTGGACTCCAATGTGCGCATCAATCGCTTGTGGGCGTTTTTTGGACCCACGGTAACATTGCTAACAGAAGTCGGCATGTTGCTGATTTGGCTGTATGGAGCCTGGCTGGTAGCCCATCAGTCGATTACCGTCGGCAAATTAACGCTATTCATCACTTACATCGGCCGATTCTATATTCGTTTGGACTCGATGAGTCGGATGTTAGCCGATACTCAGCGAGCGGCGGCGGCAACTTATCGCGTGTTTGAAATTTTGGATCAACAGCCCAGCGTCATGGAGCCACAACGGCCGGTGGACCTCGGCCGCGTTAGGGGGCGCATTGAATTTCGTAATCTGAGATTTCGGTACGGCAATCGCGAGGTGCTGAGCGGTATTGACATGGAGATTCAGCCTGGCGAGTTGATTGGTTTGGTTGGCCCGAGTGGCTCGGGCAAAAGCACGCTGGTCAATCTTGTGTGTCGCTTTTATGACGTCACAGAAGGCTCGATCCTGGTTGATGGACACGACATTCGTTCCTTCTCAATTGAGAAGTTTCGCAGTCACATCGGCATCGTGTTGCAAGAACCCTATCTATTCTTTGGTACCATCGCCGAGAATATCGCCTATGGCCGCCCTCAGGCATCACCAGCACAAATCATCGCGGCAGCGCGCGCTGCCCACGCGCATGTATTCATTAGCCGCTTGCCCGATGGTTACGATTCGATGGTTGGCGAGCGGGGGCAAGGTCTATCCGGCGGTGAGCGACAAAGAATCTCGATCGCCCGCGCCATTTTGACCGATCCGCGAATCTTGATCTTAGATGAAGCCACTTCTGCGGTCGACAACGAAACCGAGCGCGAAATCCAAGCCGCGCTAGACAATCTGATTCAAGGTCGAACCACGATCGCCATTGCGCACCGCTTAAGTACGCTGCGTAACGCTGATCGCATCGTGGTGATGGAACACGGAGTTGTGGCCGAAATTGGCAAGCACGACGAACTGCTGACACGTGGTGGAGTGTATACGCGTTTGCATCAGGCTCAGATGAACGTCATGCATTGATCCAGGCCGCACAGGGTGTGTTTCGCCCTGAAATCGCCTGGTAGGCCCGTTAAAGTTCACACTGCTTCATTACTAACTTGCGCGCAAAATGCCAATATTTGTCGATTCCGCACAGCCCACATCTGATCACTGAAATGTTACTAAACTGTGAGGTGCAAGCATGACTCCGTCGCCAAAGGGTACCACCACCGTTCTTAGTTCAGAGGCAGCTGCGCGCTTGTCGATGCAAGCGGATCAACTTGGACAGCTTGTAATTCAAGACGCCCAAGGGAATCGCTTTGAAAACGTACGGCCAGTGCGATTGTTTCCACTTTCGCGTCCAGATCAGTGGATATCACTGGTAGACCAACAGGGGCGCGAGATCGCTTGTATCGAAGATCTAACACAGCTCTCGATCCCGAATCAATCGCTGTTACGGGCTGAACTCGAGCAGCGCGAATTTGTGCCGATCGTGAAGCGCGTCCTGTGGGTGTCAGGCAATTCAGAACCCTGTCAATGGAAAGTCGAAACCGACCGAGGTTTGGCTAGTTTTATACTGAAAGACGAAAAAGACGTTCGACGACTTGGACCACACGGCGTACTGGTAGTGGATTCCTTTGGCATTCGTTATTACATACCAGACCGGAATCAATTAGACACATATTCGCAGCGGATCATCGAGTGGTATGTGTAGCATCCTGCAGCGCCACTCCAGCCGTCGCCTTGGCTTGGGCTCGCGTGAGCAGCTTATCTAGTTGACTTGCTATCCACGGAAAGTCTTCACAGACCACTACGCGATCGGCGGGGAGTCCCCATCCGTTGTCTGAACAATTGCTAGTGTCAGGCACAACCACTAACAGCCCCTGGTGGTTTAACAGATTTCGTAGGGTTGCCAGTGCATCGGCACTTGCTCTGTCTCTCGAACACAGGGATTGTGGCACGATTGCCAATTCGACATGGGCACAACTCAATCCGCTGCCGGCAATCGAGCCGACCGAACTCTGAATGACTACAGCGTTAACCTGGGGGTGCATCAGTAGCGAGTGATACTGCTCCAGCGGTCGTGTCAGTGGCCAAACCTTGTCTGATTTTCCGCGCTGCCAGGCAATGCCGGTGTTATAGCCGAGCCTCTGGAGTTCTTGGCTCAGCTCGGTACCCCACGTCGAATCCTGCTCGGCCACGCACAAGACATGCGCAATTCGACTGGGACGATTCTGCGGATACAGCAATTCCATAACCGCTTGGCCCACTGGGCGCGGTGACCCGATCAGTGGCTTAACGTGAGGGGTCAGACTAGGACCGGCGTTGACCTCGACGATACCACCGCGCTGTTCGGCTAAACAGCGCGAAATATCGCGCGCCACCACATCCATGCCGGCAATATCCAATCCCACAGCCTGCGCGGCCAGCACAGCCATGTCTCGCGTAGTTGGATGTACTTTGTCTGTACAATCCTCAATCAGATCGCCCACGTGAAAGATCAAAACGCGGCGATCTTTTTCGGGTACAGAATCGAAATCCAATCCCTGTGTTTGCAAAACGATGGCGGCCGCATCGTCCAGTTTGACGACTTGAAGTTGATCTGTGTAGTTCTCTCCGCGCCGTGGATCGCTGTTGAGCTGTTGGACTAACTGCCGAACCGTCTGTATTCCGTCACCGTAAACGTACTCTCGCTGGCCACGCGCAGCCGCGATCATTTTGCCACCGATGACCAACAGCCTGTGATGATCTCCTTGAATAAACTGTTCGACCAATACTTCGGTTGTATGCCCGGCTTGGCAAGCCCAATCATAGGCTGCCATCACAGCAGTCTGATCAGTTAAATCCAATGTCACCCCGACCGCGTGATTGGCATTGCGAGGCTTGACAGCCACTGGTAATCCGAACTCTGTTGCCGCCTGCCACGCGTCTTCGCGACTGACAACCATTCTGCCCTGGGGAACATTGACTCCGACTGCAGCCAAAATTGATCGCGTCAACTGTTTGTCACTGGCGATTGACTCGGCGATCGCCGATGTGGCGTCCGTCTCCGCCGTCCAAGTTCGGCGCTGCAAAACCCCTTCGCCGAATTGCACTAAACTGCCTTGGTTCATTCGAAAATAGGGGATATCTCGTTCGCTTGCTGCCTGCAGGATTGCTTGCGAACTTGGTCCCAGACGCACATCATCCGCCATATCGACTAGTCGGCGCCATTGCGGACTACTGTCAATCGCTTGGTCGCGCGGTGTCTCGATACACAGCCTGATCGCGGTTTCAATACATTCGATTAATAACGCTGCCTCCTCATATTCAAATGCCAACAGATACTGGCCGTCTACGGAATTGTTCTGAGGTTCAAAGCAGCGCGCATCAACTCCGGATTGCGTGTGTAAACAGTGAATTAATGAGGACAGCTCGGCTGCCGTTCGATCTTGCCGCTCGTCAAACTGTACGATCGCTTCAAGTACCGGTCGTTTCGACCAGCGATTGCAGCCCAAGTAGATGTGTGTGTATACGAGTTGCATCAGAGCTGTGCGTGATTGCAGTTCGAGCGAATTAAGAACGGTATGTCGGGAAGCCGTGTGCTAGCGCACGGCGGCTGATCAGCGCAGTGCACCGTACAGCCAAAGTGGTGGCACGATTATAGTTATCGCTTTCAAGGGCAACATCCCTGCCCTTGAATTGGAAAAGTTGTTCACACTGGCAAGGCTATCCAGTTTCTTGATATTCACCCAATCACCCGGCTGATCCGGTTGTTTGGGTGGTATCGGCAAGAGCTTCTGGCGAAAACCGCGAAGGTATAGTGCGCAAGCTTGACCGGGACTAGCCATTGGGTAGGATGCTGGGCTGATAGTCTGAGGTGTGAATTGGTCGCAACGGTTATGGGCGAGTCCGCACTGTCAGACGTTCTGATGGAGATGTATCACGCGGTCTGAGTGAGTCACCATGCATTCTATAATGCCTGCCACTGCAACCATTTCGCCTGACGCGACGCTTTGTTCGCTTGAAAATTCTGTGGAGCGGCTGTCTGGCGATGCTGCGGCTAGCTCACTACTGATCGATAGCGTGACAGTGGTTGTCCCGTGTCACAACGAATCTGCTGGAGTCGACCGACTGAAGAGCAGGTTGTTGGAGCTGGAATCGGAAGGCTCAAAGCGTTGCGATCCGTGTGCATGGCGATTCGTATTTGTCGATGATGGCAGTCGCGATGCAACCTACGATGATTTGTGTGCGGCGTTTGGACAGTGGCCGCATGCGAAGATCGTGCGGCACGAAACCAGTCGCGGTTTGATCGCTGCAATTCAGACCGGATTTAAGCACTGCGACAGCAAATGGATTGCGGTCATCGACAGCGCTTGCACGTATCATCCCCTGCTGCTGATCGACTTGCTGGAGAAGGCGGATCGAGAAGGCTACGAAGTGGTGACAGCCTCGCCCTCACTGTCGGAAGGTCACCGACAGAATTTCGTCGACTGGCGAACCACTTTGTCCCGAGTCACTTCTTGGGTATATCGCAGATCGATGCGCAATAAACTGAGCAGCTACACCAGCTGTGTGGCAGTTTACTCAACCAGCTGGGTCCGACAACTGGCCTTATCGATGCCTGGATTTGTAGGGCTGACGGAGCTTTTGTGGCACTTGGACAACGCCGGTGCTCGCATAGGCGAGTATCCTGCAGTCCAGTATTTGCCAGTTGCCGTTGGGCGGAAGATGGGTACCATGTGGGCTTCGCTGCAACATTTTAGATTGCTGGCTCGCGTGATACGTCATCGACTGAAGAACACCTTATGAACACGGCCTGGATTGTGTCCGGCGCTCGGACGCCGATTGGAAAATATCTTGGGGAACTGGCACATCACTCCGCACCGCGCTTAGCGGGCTTTGCCATCGAAGCCGCTGTGGCAAAGGCCGCTGCGCGAGGTAGTGCAACCTGGAATCCTGACCGGATCGACGAAGTCATAGTAGGTCAAGTCGTCTCGGCTGGCGCGGGCCAGGCGCCAGCCCGACAGGCTGCCCTGCTAGGCGGAATCCCGAACTCGACCGGCTGTGCGACTGTAAACAAAGTTTGCGGGTCGGGTCTGTATGCAGTCATGCTGGCTGATCGCGCCATCCGATCGGGTGCCGCTAGTGTGGTCGTGGCCGGCGGAATGGAAAGCATGAGTCAAGCTCCGCATCTGCTGCGGGGTGGGCGCGCGGGTTGGAAGTACGGAGCGGGTTCACTGCTGGACGCCGTTGAGCTGGATGGATTAACCTGCGCCTCAAATCATGTGCCGATGGGCTGTTATGCCGAGCAGGTGGCTCAACAGCATGGCATCTCGCGCCGTGAACAGGATGAATGGTCACTTCAGAGTCACCTGCGTGCTGTAGCCGCCGGCCAGTCGGGCGCATTTGCCGATGAGATTGTGGCGGTTCCAGGGTTGCGCGGCGAATCCGTGGCCGTCGACGGCAGCCCGCGCGCCGATAGCTCAGCGGATCGCTTGGCCAAACTCAAACCGGCTTTTCAAAGCGACGGTTCAGTTACTGCCGGCAACGCCTCCAGCCTGAGTGACGGTGCTGCCGCCGTGGTTGTTGTCGATCAGCAACAATTAGAACAGATCAAGCCCTCGTTGGCTTTTCGGATCGTGGGCGCTGCTGTTCACGCGGCCGCACCATCTGAATTGTTCACAGCCCCGGTGGGAGCTATCCAGCGACTGTTGCGGACAACCGCGCGCAACCTGGGGGATATCGACTTGTTTGAGATCAACGAGGCCTTTGCCTCTCAGACACTAGCCTGCATGAAGTTGTTGGACATTTCCCCTGACAAATTGAACGTACACGGCGGAGCGATTGCTCTGGGGCATCCGATCGGCTGTAGCGGTGCGCGCGTATTGGTAACACTCATGCACGCCCTGGTCCGCCACCAAAAATCACTTGGCGTAGCATCGCTATGTCTAGGCGGCGGTGAAGCAGTCGCGCTGATGATCGAGGTGTCCGCCTGAATGTAACGGGAAGCACAAGTGACTTCTGGCCAAGCCAGATGGCATTTGCTTCTGCCGACCTAGGCAGCCAGTCCCTCTGACCTTTAATGGAAATGTCGGTTGCAAGATCCGCTGCCAGATCCCACAGATTCATAGAGGCTCACAGATTTGTGGCCATTCACGCTAGAATCTGAACACGTTGGTGGTGGGCCAGCCCGGGATCGAACTCTGTGCGTTCGAAACAACATTGTCGCTGTTGACATGCTTGGGATGTTGTCACCGATTTATACCACTCCCACTTGCTGCACCCTATGAATTGCGTGACTGGGTACGAATGATTTAGGCGTCGCGAATGGCGATTGCCTGACTGGTATCACGAATCCATTGAGGTGCCAAGCTAGCAGCGATCATGCCAAGGAGGCTGGCGACCAGTCCGGCCAACTGCGGCGGAATCATTGCCACCGCAGAAGCCGCTTCGGTGTCAGCCAATTCTGCTGCCCCACGGTTCAGAAGCAGCAACAGACCCCAAGTAGCAATGCCTGCAGCGATTGAGCACAGCGCACCCTGAGTTGTGGCGCGGCGCCAGTAGATCCCTGCGACCAAAGGCACGAACGCGCCGACCAAGGTAACGCTGTAGGCGGCCTGCACCATTTCATACATTGTCTGATTGCTGGTGTACGCTTGATAGGTTGCGCCGATGGCAAACAGTATTAATGTCGTTCGCAGAATCCACAGCATATTTTTTTCGTTGATGCTGGGAATTAATGGCCGTAGAACGTTCTCGGTGAATAGGCTGGACGGAGCCAACAACGTTCCGCTAGCTGTGGACATGATGGCCGACAGAAGTGCTCCCAAGAACAGAACCTGCGCCCAAAAAGGTGTTCGGTCAAGGATCAATTGCGGCAGGATGCGCTGCACAGCGCGTTCGTCTTCGCTGGCGAACAACTGGGCGTAGTTGGCGTCTATGACAACGGCACTAAAGGCAATGAACATCGGCACAAAGGCGAAAACGAAATAGAAGGCCCCGCCCAAGAAGGTAGCTCGCACTGCAGTGCGTTCATCTTTAGCACTGGTCACTCGCTGGAACACGTCTTGCTGGGGAATGGACCCCAGCGCGGCGGTAATGAATCCGGTGACGAAAACCAACCAAGGCTGCCAACCTCCGCTGGGAAACAGTTGCAGCCTGCCTTGCTCCCTGGCGACGTGCACAACATGATTGACGCCTCCTGCCTGACCGGCCAGCAACACCGCTACTACGATTAGCCCAACGATAATAACGAATGTCTGGATCAGATCGGTTAGAGCCACGGACCACATGCCGCCCAGTACGGTGTAGATCATGACTACCACCGCACCCAAAACGATGCAGTTGTTGATGGTCATCCATTCCTGACCGACCCCTTGGCCCAGTACCGATAACACGATGCCCAGGGCGGTCAGCTGAGCGGCCGTCCATCCCAAGTACGACAAGGTGATGGCGATTGACGTAAACAGCTCTACCGATTTACCGAACCGCTTGTGGTAGAAGTCGCCGATGGTCAACAGGTCCATGCGATAGAAGTACTTGGCGAAGAACACCGCCACCAGCAACAGACACATCGAGAACCCGAACGGGTCACCTGGGATGGCTTGCAAGCCCTGGTTGGCAAAAGTCGCCGACACTGACAGCACCGTCTCGGCTCCAAACCAGGTGGCGAACACGCAGGTAAAGCCCATCATCAATGGCAGCGAACGACCGGCCACCATGAAATCTCTGGCCCCGTGAACTCGTCCCGCAGCCACCAACCCCAGGCTGATGGTAAACAGCAGATACAGAACAATGCAGATAGCCAGCATATTTGCGTATTCCGTTGCAAACAGCGAAAGTGACGGTGGCCGATCAACGGCTCAATGACTCACAACGACTGGGCTAATAAACGACTCTCAATTCTGGCCAGTTCTTGGACACCTAGTATGGCTTGGCCGGGGTGGCACCAAAACGAAAACATCGGTTCGCTTCAAGGCGACCGATGTTTGGATTTGGGAATTGCTGGGGTACATCCACGCTCTGGTGAGTGTAGCTACAAACTGGCGTGGGGCTTTAGTCTATGGCCACGCAGCGAGCCACCGGCAAGCCATTGAAGGGGCAAGCGCTAGCTGCCGCATAGGCACCCATCGTCGGCACCAGCAGCAGTTCGCCGACTTCCAGGTCCGGCAACAATTGATCGCGGGTGACGATATCGCTGGAATCACAGGTTGGCCCAGCCACGACGCAGGGCGACAGGTCTCGATTCTGGCCCTCAAACATCAGCGGAAAGTCGGCATGGTCAAAAACCTTGCCCGAGAACGATCCGTACAGTCCATCATCGACAATGTACCAAGGCATATCCCAACGCACATCTTTGCCGAGCACTCGGGTAATAAGTGTGGTGCACTCTGCGACCAAGCCTCTGCCCGGTTCAGCGATCCATCGCGCGGGAACGTCGCCGAAATGTTCGCGTAGCCCTTGCGATACCACCTCGCAAAACGCGGACAGCGACGGAGCCCCGCTGCGATAGGGAGCTGGAAAACCGCCGCCAATATCCAGCACTTCCAGGGGAAATCCCAGGTCGATAGCCTGATCCCACAACTGGCGAACTTGACGCAACACCGAGTTGTAGTCCTCGGGTTCTAAGCATTGGCTGCCAACATGGAAGGAAAAGCCGCGTACGTTCAGTCCCAGCGAGCGCGCGTCGAGCAGCAAACGCACCGCATTTTCGATGGCACAGCCGAATTTGGCCGACAGGTTGATGCGGCTGCTGGATGCCGATACGGCCAGTCGCAGCAGCAGATTCACGTCGGGCGTCAACGTTGCGATTTTGGCGGCTTCCAGCGAATTGTCGAATACGAACCAACGAATCCCGGCAGCGTAGCATTCGCGGAGGTTGCACTCGGTCTTGCACGGATGAGTATGCAGCATTCGGTCTGGAGTAAATCCAGCTTCCAAGGCCTGTCGCATCTCACCTGCCGAGCAGACGTCGACGAAGCCATTTTCCGAGCACAGCGTAGACAGCACATGGTATTCCGGATTTGCCTTGGCGGCGTAGTACAAATCCACGCCCGGCAGCGCCTGCTTCATTGTCCAGTAGGTTTCAATGAGCTTGGACTTGGAAACCACCAGCAGCGGCGAACCATGAATGGCCGCTAGCTCGCGAGCGTGGTCAAATGACAGCACCGGCTGAGCCGTACGTACAGACGGAGATTGTAATATTTGGTCGGCAATCATGCAGTTACCCCAAAGCACAGAGTGGCCAATGAAAAAACGACAACCAACTTGGTCCGAAGACCGTCGGCCGACTTTTCCTAGCAGTTATCTCGCCGCATTCATGCAGCTAACCGCGTTGACCTTTGGGGTGCCTAGCCTTCCCGGGCTGTGGGCAGCGGATTCAGCATGTTTGTCAGTCTGACACACACCGGTAGGTCGTCCGGAAGAACTCACCGACTTAGAGTCGGCCAGCCCAACCATTGAAAACCTGAAGGTAGTTCCACTAACAGGCAAATGACTCTTCTTAGCCACTCACCTTTGGCATTTTCCAAATGCCTACAATCTAGTTCCTAATTGTTTCCTCCATACCTCCGGAGAAAATCCCCTATTAGGGGAATAGGCTCCGAAGTTCTCACAGCCTCGCATCATGCGTGACCACACTCGCCAATCTACTGCTGACTCCGCCAGAGGCCGCCTAACGCAAGCCGCTGGCCAGCCCAGATCGTGAATGTGGTGAAAGAATACAAAATCTACGCTGTGGGGGAAGACTAATTCGGAAAAATTTTCCAATTCTCCGGCTGATTAGTCAGCCCAGTCCCGCGCTGTGCAATTTATCGTACTTTTCGGACCTCGTAAATGAATCCAATCGGAGAACATCGACCGTTTCGACGCAGGCGGTGATGTAGTGCTCAGGCATGATGTCGCGCACCAGGTAGTCCAACATGGCTTCAGTCACCTGGTTAGGAGCGATCACTTCGATGCGCACGCGCGGCACCGCAGGGCTGCTGGACTGGTTCAGATCGTGCTTCCCCGCGCCGTGGCAACGCATGGCGGTGTAGCCGGTGGCCCCCAAAGCGACCAGATGGACCTCTAGCTCCTCCTCGATGCCGGGATCAACCACGATGGTCAACCGACGTATGCTGGCCAGACCTCGCTGCCGCGTCGCCAGGTGATGGTCCGTGGTAGCCAAGTGTCCCTCCAGACCAACGACCTTGAGCTCCAATTGCTGTTCGTTGAAGTCGTGTCGCAGATGTTCCAGCCGCTCCAAGACGTTGTGGTCCACCAGCTTAGTCTGCGACATATCGAGAATGACACTTTTGGCTTCCAGCAGCCCCAAGCTCTCAATTTGGCGTTTCAGCGGTATCCAGTTGCTAAAAATGGCCGAATCGCCGACGGTAATGCTGATCGTTTCGGCATCCAGGTCGCGTACGGCCAGCGGCGGTTTGAAAATCGAACTTAGCGGTACGCCGCGCCAAATGTGGATCAATAACTTCAGGACGATACCAATCGCCACACCAATCAATAGGTCGGTAGCTAGAACCGCTACCAGCGTAACTAGGAAGACCAACAACTGCTCGCGACCGATTCGGTAAACATTCAGAAACTCCCTGGGATGCGCTAGCCTAAATCCGGTGTACACCAGCATTCCAGCCAGTGCGGCCAGCGGAATCAGGTGCAGCACCATCGGAATCATGGCCACGCAGACCAGTAAGAACATACCATGCCAAAAATTGGCGAATCGAGTTTGCGCACCGTTGTCAATGTTGGCTTTGCTGCGAACGATCTCCGAAATCATAGGCAGTCCACCGACCATACCTGCCAGGAAATTGCCCAGGCCCACGGCCACGACATCCTTGTCCAGGTTCGACTTGCGCTTCCAAGGGTCCAACAGTTCGACCGCTTTGGCACTCAAGATACTCTCCAGCGTGCCGATCAAGAAAAACATGAGGATCCAAGGCCAGGCTTGAGGCTTGACGACGGCCGAAAAGTCGGGGAATTGCAGTTCACGGAACATGCCAAACATCTGCTCGGGCATTGCCACCAGGTACTGTTCGCCCAGTTGATACTTATGGTTCTGCAGCGTGTAATCGTGTTGGTGCAGCAGATCGAGCCCCAACCCGAGTGGGACAGCTACTAGCAAAACGATTACCGGAGATGGAATAATTCGAGCAACTCCAAACTTGCGACCCACCAGTGGCCAGAGAAACATGATCGCGATACTCAAGATGCCAATCAATGCAATAGCGGGATTGGCGTCCAGAACGAAGTCCGGAATCTGACGCAATAATTCCAGCGGTTCGCCCTTAGCACTCACTCCCAAAGCAACTGGTATCTGTTTGCACATAATGATTACGCCAATGGCGGCCAACATCCCATGCACGGCTGCGACCGGAAAGAACTCACCGACGATTCCCGCGCGAAATACTCCGAATGCAACCTGGAGAACCGCTGCCGCGACGCACACTGCCAGGGTAGCCTGGTAAGCCGTTTGATCTGCAGCGCTCCATCCACCAATCATTCCATCGCCACCAAATGTTTCGATACATCCCAGGACGACCACGATCAACCCTGCGGCCGGGCCTTTGATAGTCATTTCCGAATTGCTGAACAACGTGGCAACAACCGAGCCGATGATGGCGGTGAAGATGCCGGCCAATGGTGGAAAGCCACTGGCCAACGAGATCCCTAAACACAGTGGCAGCGCAATCAGGAAAACCAAAAAGCCGGATAGGAAGTCCTGGCGAAAAAAACGTCTAAAGCCCGCGCGGTCTCCCACGGGTTTCGCTACTTCTACTGGGACTGTCAAGGTTGATCTTTCAGGGACTGTGTTCATATTTTTCCTCGTGTATTTTGGGCACCACAGGTAGTGCTGTGGCGGGTGAATCTAAGTCAAAAAAGGTGCCACGGCGCTTCATCAATTCGCCGGCTGCGTGATAACGCGTTGTGACTCCGGGCTGGGGAAAGATCCCCCCCACTACGATCAAACCCGCGAATGCATAGATCACCAGTCGCTCCAGCGGTAGTGGTTGTAGTGAGACCGTTGCCGGCGCATTGGTTCCAGTGAAAAGTCGGAAGTAGACGCGCAAGGCACCGATGCCGTTGAGCGCCGTAGTCACGACGACTACGACCGCGTAAAACGAAGATGACTCCAGCGCGCTTTCGACCAACAACTCCAGTCCGACGAAGCCGACTGTCCCCGGAAAGCCAATACTGGCCAACAGGGCGAGCAGAAAAAGCACTGCCATCAGCGGCATTTGACTGTACAACCCATGGAACCGCAGTATGTCGACCCGTCCAATTCGGCCTTCCAGCGCCCGAATGACAATTCCCAACGATATCAGCGCGATGCCAATGGCCAGCCACATGCTCAGCGATCCCGTCAATCCGGTTGGCGTCAGAGATTCCAGTCCAACCAGCAGCAGCGATGAATTGCTGAGTAGCAAATAGCAGTAGAACCGTCGAGTGCTAGTCTGGACCAACACCATTCCCGAGGCATAGATCGCCGTTATCAGCGAAGCAAACGAAATTCCTTGCAGAACGGTGACTGGAGCAATTGGTAGCACCAGCCGCATGAGCGCATAGGCGCCAGCCATCGGCGTGACGAACAGCAGCGCCGTTCCTAGGCTGGCTCGATCGAACAAATCGATCATCCAACAGTGCGTGGGAATGCATCCACAACGAATCAAAAGGCCAATCGCCATCAATACCACACCTGTTACCGAGCTGGTCGTCGCAAGTTGATTTGTATCGATGCACAGCCAACCTCCGATCATCAGTCCTAGCGAAAGCGCTTGATGGATCGCAAAGAATTTCCAAGCCTGCTGACGCTGGCGCAGTTCAATCAGCGGCAAGAGATTCTGAGCCGCCAACAGGCCGATCACCGCCAGCGGCGCACGGCTACTTAGCAGCGCTTCGGTCAATGTCAGCGAGACGAGCGTCAATCCAAATGGAAATCGCTCACGCTTAGGAATCGGCGTTAACAAGATTATGGCAAAGTACAGTGCCGCCGACAGCGTCAACAATGGCGCATTGAGTTCGTCGACGATAACCAACTCTCGGCCAAACAACGATTGGGTCAAGCTGTGAGGATCGTGCGCTTCGAAAGTCCGCAAACTGGCGAAATCCAGCCAGTCCACGATGGCAACTAACAACACCAAACCAGCCACCACAGAACTGATCAGCCAACGCAGTCGGACTGCTGAGATTCGCTGAATGAGCATTGCGGCCAACAATGGCAGCGCGACCGCCAATTCCAACCAGGGAGCATGCAGTTCAGGCATGAGGTGACCGCTCCTGTATATCGAGGCTGGTAGCCGGATGACACAACAAATCTCCATCCCCGGCCCTCGGCTGATCGACCATGAACTGCCGCTCCGCAGTTGAAGGTCTGCTGGCCCCATAGCCGACAAGACTTCGCTCCGAACCTCCCGACCGACTGCCACACCAGGCAATCCAAGCGGACTCCCAACGGCTGAAAGTTCGAAATACATTCAAGAGGGGAGCTGCTAAGTAATCGCCGAGAAGAGTGTCGAATGGCCCGCGTTCCAGGGCAAAGCGATAGAACCAGCTTGTTAACCACGGAATGCGCGTCAGAAATCGAGGAGTCTGACTGTGAGCAATACGATGTCCCAGAGCTGTCTCCAGTTTGAAATAGTCGCGCAGCAAACTAGGTGCGCGCAGTAGTTGTACGGTGCGCAACATGGCGTGACCGCACAGATGTATCAGCGCAAACACGTACCACCCCATGCCTATTTCGCACACGATCAAACCAACTTGTGCCAGCGATGCAAAAGCCAGTGCGCTCTTGATGTCTCCTTGCACTCGCTCGACCAAACTAGCGTACAGTGCGGTAGTCAATCCCACTGCGATGAGGATATAGCCCAGGGCCGGCGCCGCTGTTACAAGCGGGCTGACTCGTAACAACAGGTACGCTCCCAAATGCACCGACAGCGCACCGTAAAAAATGGCGCTGGACGCGGTGGGCCCTTCCATGGCTCGTGGCAGCCAGCCAGAAAACGGCACCAATGCCGACTTGCCAGCAGCAGCTACTAACAGCAACAGACCTACTCCCAGCGCCTGCTGGCTGCTCAAAATTGTCTGGGCTGCAGGCCAAGTACCAACTCCCGTCATGCGATCCCATTCGCCATTTCCGGTCATGTGATGCAGGGCCACGGCCGCTAACAAGAAGGCGGCATCGGCCAGGCGATAGATGCTCCACACTCTCAGTCCATTGATCACCGGTGCCGATCGTTCATGGAAGAAGCCCACTAATAGCGCCGACGACAGGCCCACCAATTCCCATCCAAAAAAGAGCACCTCAACTGTACCCGCGACACAACTTGTCACCATGCCCAACGTAAACAACGCATACAGAATGAAGAATCGTTGATAGCCGGGCTCGCGATGCAAATAGCGCGTCGTGAACGCCCCCACAACACTGCATAACAACAATGTCAGAATCAGGAACGGTATCGACAGCCCGTCGAATACGAAAGCCAAATGAAAATGAAACGACTCGTGGTGCAGAACGATCCAGTCCCCTGCGTCCAACACCAATTCGAATCGTCCACTAAACAGCATGAGCACCGCCATGGCCAATGCCGAGATCAATCCGCTAGAGACCATGACAAACGTTAGGCGACTGATCAACTTCTCGCGAATCTTTGAACTTCTGAGCGCAATCAGACTCAACAGCACCACCAACACCACGGGTGACAACAATACCAGACTGGCCAACCATTTGATTGCTTCAAACATCATCGTGTCGTTTCCGCATTGTCTTCATTGAAGCTGCCGTCGATGCGTGCAAAGTCCAAATGATCGCGGCTGCCTGAGTACCAGGCGGCCGAGCTGGGCGCTCGAGTCAGTTGAGTCGACTCCGGCGTGTAGGGCTCAAAATCTCCGTTGCGGAACAGTTGTATCTGGCCAGTTGAACCATCCAATGTCGCCATGTGAATCCACTGGCCAAACACCAATCGACCAATGCCAGGATTATTGGCCATGATATGCCTGAGTGCCTGCGGTGTTGACTCAACCACAAACAACAGTCGAATCGGCTCGTGAATTTCCACCATTTGCCAAGGTAGCCCAGGCCGCAAGTCACTGGCAGCGCCGTTCATAACGCCCACCAACGAGGCAATGTTGTGCGGCAATTTCGTACCACAGCCGTAGCCATCCGAATCGACATGCGAAAAATAGTATTCCAAGTTGATGCCAGCACACACGGGCACTACCGCCCCTAAAATGCGCGCCAATGTCGAATACTGCGCATCATCTTGATTAGGATCATAGGAGTGCATGAAAGCCCGACGATCCATAAACAACCCGCGCGTATGTTCGCGTCTGCCAACGACGACCAGCGCGTTGGTTGCGTGACCGCATTCAGGCCGCGCCTCGGATAGATCTTCCGAACGATCCATGACATGTCGCTGTGCCGCCAGCGAATTCCAATGCAACACGGCAGATTCGAATCGGCGGCAACGTTCACGTGCGTTTCTCATGCAGGCTTTGGCCAGCACTTGCCTGACGTGTGAAACATCACGCGTATGTGTCGCAGGAACTTTTGACAGATCGGCGAACGTAACGCTATCGTTGCAAGTGTTGTGAAAAGCTCCCAATAAGAATGTTGTCTCAGGTAAGACCAACCCTTGAGCAGCCAGGCGCTGGCGGACACGAGGATCGTTAGCCATTTGCGCGATCGCTCGAGCGTTAGGGCCACCACGACCACCACCACATGCCCCGCAGTCGTAAGCTGACTCGTGCGGATTATTCATAGTTGTTGATCCATGACCAACGATGACCACGAGTCGCGACCAGCCGCTGGTATAACCGATATCACGCAGCAGTCGCTGAACGATTGTCGCCATTTCATCCAGTGTGAAACTACGGAGCGTTGTACAAGCGGTAGTATCGCTCAGCGGCTGTTCAGCAGCATCCGCTGGATGCACATCAGTGCTTGATGGCGTCGTACTCTCCAGTTGCAAATAGGTTTGTGCCGGAACTGAGTAGAACTGGTCCATGTGATGTCGAAACCAACCTGCACGTCTGGGAAACAGTACACGGATCACCAGAGGTACAGCGGTCAACGTGCCCAATAGCGACGTAAGCGCACCGGACAACAGCATGCGGCTACCGGCGTGTAACCGATGCAGGGCCGCACCAACCCAGCGGCGCATTGTCGAACGTCTCTGATCAAGCTGTTTTTGATCGTAGGTAACAACCTCTTGGACGTAATGCTGCGGCTCGACCACGATTGGACACAGCGGCACATATTGAAAGGAATCAGCCGCCCGGTAGTACATGGCTACACCGAAAAAGCCTGCGGCCCCCCAAGTTCGACACTGAGGAGCAACCTCCTCCACATGCCGACGGAACGATTCTTCGCGTTCGTCAATGCAGGTGATAATGTCAAATTCGGCAGCCGCGCCGTCGCTGACCGACAGGTCCACGCTCGACGCTGCTGAGTGTGCCTCACCTACAACGGGCAGTTTTGGCTGTTCGCCAGGCAATAGCTTGCCTCGCTGCTCGCGCTGCTGATGCCAATTGGTTGAAATGGCGTCCAGACAGTGATTTCGAAAACACCTCTCGTAGGCGCATTGGTAAACGTGTAGCCGCTCCGGCTCGTCAAATAAACGAATCTCGTCTAACAGTTTGGCCCAGTTCGGTTCGCTGAGATTGGCTAATACTTCCGGTGGCCATCCCAGAGCCTGTGCCAACTGAAATACGCGGTATGCTTCGCAACGAGTGATTTGCATTGGATCGGTTGGTTCAGGTGCCTGCAAGATCGTTGGCAGGTCGCGCAGTGGACCTTGGTATTGCAATTCGGTGCGCGCAACGTACTGAGCAGCCAGGCGGTCCAAGACCAGCCGAATCGCCAGGAACTCGACCAAAGCCCCTTCTGGCAACGGGTGGGCGATGCGGTCGCGCCGTTTTTCAACTTGCCAAATCATGCCCGCAAAACCACGCAAGGCTAATGCCGACTGGCGAATGTACGACTCTTGACTTTCCTGGGTGACACCAAATTCCAGCAAGCTTTCGCGAATCGACTCGAGCGGGGAAAGGTGTCCATCGCGGAATCGCTGCGCCTGTTCGGCCAATCCGCGCAACCACAGTCGCTTTGGAAACAAACGTCGCGCGTACAAGCTGACAAAAGCCGCCATGACTCCCGAATTGCGAGCGGGTATTTGCCAGCGGCTCAAACCTTGATCGAGCACTGCTACGCAGAAACGAATCAAGAATTCATGAACCAGCTCGTCACAATCTACACCCGTGTATTCCAACAAAAGATCGCGGTGTCGTAGGGAGTTCTCGATAGCTTTGACTGGAGGATGTTTGGCAACTTGGCTCAAGCAAATCTGCCACAGCAAGCGCACCGTCAACGTCTCCCAGGCAGATTCGTCCCACGATTCAAAGCGCTCCAACTGTTGGCGGTTAAACACGTTCAAACACAATTTGCGGAACGCTTGAGCTTGATCACCATGGGGCGGCTGATCACCGTTGTTTGCAAACGTGCGGTTGTACCAGCGTCGCGTGCTGGCGATCAGTCGCTGTCGTTGGTGCGCGCTGACATCCGCTGAAAATCGTTCCAGCGCTTGCTGTTGGGCGATAACCCAATCCAACTGGCTAGGAACCACCTCGTGAACGGTGTGCTGCAATATGGCATGCCGTAGTTGGAAGCGAGTCCCTAGCAGTCCAACGAAAATCTCTGCTTGATCACCCAAGCAATCTAACAGCGACGCGTGAATATCCTCTTGTCGAATGCGACCACTGGCAATCGCCTCTTGAAATCGTCTTTGAGTCAAATAGGGTCGACAGCCAAAAATCCGAGCGCCTTCTCGAACGGCTTGTGCAAAGGGTTGATCTTCTAAGGCATGCAAGGTGTTGTGATGTACGAAAACCGTAATCGGCCCTTGAGCAGGCAGTAGATGCGCGGCGTGATGTATAGACCGCTGTATGTCTGTCAGCGACAGACAACCGACCTGGAGCGCAGTCATAGCGCAGCATCCTCTGAAACTCTGGTTACGATTTGGGGCTAAACAAAATGTACGGGGGTTACCGGATGTGCATTTCGTTTGGCAAACGCGCCCCTGCGTGGAGCAGCAGAAACCGCCATGTGCCGATTAAACCATCAGCGCAGCGGTCTGTTGGAACTACAGCGCTCGTGAAGGTGGGCCACGCAAATGAATGCAGGTCGCCAAATCGCCGATAGCTGGAACGTCCGGTAGCAAAGCCAGACAGACAGCTATTTGGTTGTCAAGACTCAGATCGAGCCGCTGAATATTGGCCGCATCCAGGAAAGACGGCTCGCAACCGGCCTTCTCGCTTTCGCTTGATTCCCCAACCGGTTCCGCTGACGCGGCCAGGTGCGATTGACCGACGAACACCTGTCGCGATTGCAGCAGCAAAGGCTGCATCGCCAAAACCAACAACAGGAGTGCGGTCAAAGAATTCTGATGAATCATCTTGTGGTTAATCGTAAGCCGCTGCCTGCAGCAAGTAAAGAATGTTTGTTCCATGCTCACCGCTAAAGCCTCAGATTTATCCGAATTCTCTGCGTTTCGGCGGACAGCCCGGGGGTTTACAAACGCTCACGGTCACGATAGTCTGACGGCTATCACAATTCGAGCCAACCCCAGCTAGTTTCCTGCCATCCTCAACCAGAGTCAGGTGCATAGCGCAAGTTAGCTTGGATGAGAGCAGTGTTTGGTGATTTCGACCGGCCTTGTGCCGGTACGAAATGAACAGGGAACTCCGGTGAAATTCCGGGACGGCCCAGCCGCTGTAAGTCGTCAGGTCTCCGCGTCCCGCGCGAAGGCCTATGGAACGCTTCTTCTAGATTCTTCTTGAAGTGCCATTGTCTGTTGCATCAGATGAGAAGGCTGCGAGCGATTCCTACGACGACAAGTCAGAAGACCTACCAAATGCCATGACGAGAATCGCCTTCTTGGGTTGAGGCGCCGCGTCGCGATAGTATTTAACCATGCTCCTACGGGAACTCCGTTTATGGTCAGCACCTCGAGCGCTCGCGCGCACCGTGGTTTCACCCTGGTGGAACTGCTGGTGGTAATCGCCATCATCGGCGTGCTCGTCGGCTTGCTGCTACCAGCCATACAGGCCGCCCGCGAGGCTGCTCGCCGCCTGCAGTGCATGAACCATTTGAAGCAAATCGGCCTCGGCCTGGCTAACCACGAAAGTAGCTTCGGTCGCTATCCCAAAGGCGGCGCAGGAACCACGAACTTCACGTCAACCCACCTGGCCCCGCGCACGCGCATCTCATGGGGCACTGCGATTTTGCCCTATATCGAACAGTCGATCATCTATGACCAGTTCGATTTGAACCTGACGTATCTGCAATCACCCAATCGAGAGCTAGGACAAACACCACTAGCAATCTACCTGTGCCCGTCCGCTCCCAAACAAGACATGCTGCGGCCCAACGGCGACACGCCCAACGCTGTCGAGCGATTCGCGCGCACCGACTACGCCGGCAACTACGGCGAGCGTGGGTTGCGCTGCTATCCACTGACCAACTGCCAGAATCATTATGTCCCAGGTGGCGGTGGGCGCGGAACGCTGATGTTAGGCATGGATGTTGATATCGCTGCTCGCGAGATCACCGATGGATTGTCGCATACAGTGATGGTCGGTGAAGCGCCCGAAGGCCTGCATTCGATCTGGATTGGTCACAAGAATGTGCTTGATCAATCCACCCCGTTAAATGCACGGGCAGTTGCGGGGTCGCGGTGGGCTCCCTGTCACCCCACGTTTAAAAGCCGAGTTGGCAATTTCTGCGACTTTGGCCAGGAGTTTCATAGCTACCACGCCGGCGTTTGTGCCTTTTCATTTGCCGATGGTTCGACCCGACTGGTTTCAAACGATGTCGATCTCCAGACTCTAGCCGCCATCTTATCTCGGGCTGGCGGTGAAAGCGTTAGTCTCGATTAATTTTTATGTGATTTGACAAGCACCGATCCACTAGATAAGGAACGTCCCTTGCTAACTAGATTTCGCCTGTACTGGTTGTGTTGCGCTTTCATGCTGACCTGGCTGGCTGAGCCACTCAGGGCTGCTGAAATCGTCTTGGATTTCGAGCAATACAATCTGCCATCTGACCAGTACATCTACTGGCCGGACCTCGAACACGTCAGTTTTGAGACCACCTTACCATGGGGGCCGAACTACGCGGTATCTCGCAAGCGATCACTCACGGATCCGATTTTTTATTGGGCCAATGGCGATGACACCACAGTGACAATTGGAGGAGCTGGGGGCTCGGAGCAGTGGTTGACCGTACTGGCTGCCGTGCCAGGTGAAATCATTCTAATTGCGCCAGCAAATACTCGGTTTGGCTCTGTCAAAATCACCAACGCTGCCCTGGTCGACTACACTGTGCGCTATGGTTTGTATCAGGCGAGCCAGTTTGGCCCGAACGACTATTTGCGAGTCCGCTTCTTGGCCTTGAACGCGGACGACACGCCCACCGGAGCAGCCACCGACTGGATTGACCTAGCGACGTTTACCGCTTCGCTGTCGACGCTGGACGAGTGGATCGATGTTGATCTCTCGGGATTGCAATCTGATCGCATGACAATTGAAATGGCCGGTACAGATAACGATCCCATCTGGGGCCTCAACACACCCGCATATTTAGCTCTAGACGACCTGATCATTCACCCCGCAGATCCGCCCACGACCATTGTCAACAGCTTTGTATATCACTCGGCATGGAGCGGGCCATCATCTGGACCTTGGGATGCATTGGATACCAGCAAAACGTTAGCTCCATCCGGCCCGCAGGCACAGACATTGGGGCTAGAAAACCTGATCAATACCATTCACGGCATCAATGGGCTGGTGTTTGATTTTGATCGCTTGCCTGACCCCAGTGGACTGACTGTCAGCGATTTTATGTTCAAGATGAGCCCTCAAGGTGCGTTCGATCTAGCCCTGAATCCCCCTGAAAGCTGGCCGAGCGTGCCGGTATTCCCCACTGTCAGTGTGTCGGAAATTACAAGTTTTGATCGCGCCCTGCTACAATGGCCGAATCAGATAATCGAAAATCGATGGCTGCAGGTCACGGTGCTTGCCAACTCAAACACCGGTTTAGCTCAAGACGCGGTCTACTACATCGGCCACTTGCGCGGCGAAACGACCGGGCCGGCCAGCGGTGTGTACACGGTCTCATTTGCCGATATCTCGTTTATTCGCGAGTCAATTGGTTTGACGGTCTTCGCCAACGGAGCAACGGACATCGACAAGAATGGGGTGCTTGCTTTTGCTGATATCTCAGCGATGCGAGCCCATATCAGTAGCCAACTTTCCAATTTAACAGTTCCCTGATAGTCCTATGTCAACTAACAACACGTTTACGCGACGAAGTTTCGTGGCTACCGCCGCGATCGGAGGTAGCTTGATGAATTCGACGCTGCGAGCTTTTGAGCCTCGCAGTTCTAAGATTCGCATCGGGCAAATCGGCGTGGCTCACGGTCACGCCAACAAATTGGCGGTGTATCGTGCGGCCGCTGACTATGAAGTCGTGGGGATCGTCGAGCCGGATGCTCAGTTGCGAAGTCGCGCGGAAAAGCAATCCGCCTTCCGCGATTTGAACTGGATGACTCAGGAGCAACTGTTGTCACAGCCCGATTTAGATGCTGTGCTGATTGAAACCACACCGCGCGACAGCTTGGATGTCGCCGAAGCCTGTATCGCTGCCGGCAAGCACATTCATTTGGACAAGCCCGCCGGCCAGTCGCTGTCACAATTTGAACGCATCCTGGCTGCTGCCGAACAGAAAAACTTGCTTGTGCAGATGGGTTACATGTATCGCTATAATCCAGCCATCGAGTTACTGCGACAATTCTTGCGCGACGGCTGGTTGGGCGAGGTGTTTGAGTTACACGCAGTGATGAGCAAAGTACTTGGCCCTGCCGATCGCCGTGAATTAGCTCAGTACGCAGGTGGCATGATGTTCGAGTTGGGCTGCCATTTGATGGATTTGGTAGTCGGCCTGTTGGGCGAGCCGCAACGGATCACCGGCTATGCACGGCCCACCGCTGGCCAGGCCGACCATTTGGTCGATAACGCCTTGGCGGTGCTGGAATATCCACACGCCATTGCAAGTATCAAATCCGCGGCAGTTGAAGTAGAAGGGTTTGCTCGCCGGCATCTGGTGGTTTGTGGCACTCGCGGCACATTTCATATTCAACCCTTGGACGACCCCGCCGCGCGCATTGCCTTGGATCAACCACGCGGCAATTATCGTGCCGGCTATCAAGAGGTAACGTTCCCAAAATATAGTCGTTACGTTGGCGATGCTGCCGACATGGTTCAAATCTTGCGAGGCCACAAGCGACCTGACTACTCGTACCAGCACGACTTGGCCGTGCAGCGAAGTGTGTTGGCGGCTTGCCAGACGAGCTAGCTCAGTTGTTCAGAAAGGAGACCCACAATGGTCGCTGTGTTGCGTACTCCCGATGAAAGATTCTCTGATCTGCCCGGCTTTTCGTACTCGCCGCGGTACGTTCAAGTCGGTGACACGCGAATGCACTATATCGATCAGGGGCAAGGCCAGACCGTACTTTGCCTGCACGGAGAGCCGACTTGGTGCTATTTGTATCGCAAGATGATTCCAACTTTGTCGGCTAGCCACCGCGTGGTCGCGCCCGATATGGTGGGTTTTGGGCGATCCGACAAGTACGCTGATCGCAGCGACTATTCGTTTCAAATGCACGTCGACAAGCTGACCGGGCTGATCGAGCAATTGGATTTGCGCGACATCACGCTGGTGTGCCAGGATTGGGGTGGACTGATTGGCCTGCGCATTGCTGCCGAGAACCAAGAGCGTTTTGCGCGACTGGTCATCATGAACACCTGGCTGCCGACCGGCGATGAGCCTCCAGGTGAAGCCTTTTTGAAATGGCGTGACTTCGCGGCACGTCAGCCCGACATGCCCGTCGGTTTCATTTTGCGGCGGACGCTAGTCCAAGGCTCGGCCTTAGCTGAGTCTGTGATCGCAGCCTATGAAGCTCCGTTTCCCGACGCCAGCTACAAGGCCGGTGCAGCACAATTTCCGTTGCTGGTGCCGATCACTCCAGATGATCCCGGCTCAGAAGGCATGCGCAGAACGCGGCAGGCCATGGCGCAGTGGACTAAGCCGGTGCAGATCATGTTTTCTGATTCCGATCCAATCACCGCTGGCGGCGATCGCTTCTTCCGCAAGCTGATGCCTGCCGCCAAATCTCAACCGGAAATCACCATTCGCGGCGCAAGCCATTTTTTACAGGAAGACGCCGGTCAGGAAATCGCTGAGCACATCCTGGAGTTCATCGACCGAAATCCGCTGCCTCGTTATCCTAAGGTCGTCTGATTTGTAATTCGGCAATTCTCCCAAAAGCGACATGTGCCTTGAGCAATCAAGTCGACTGAGTTACCAGCGTCGAGCGGATAAAATCCTCGTTGAGCGTCACACCCAGACCCGGTCTGTCGGGGACGGTAATCCAGCCGTCTTCGGCCTGCACGCGCTCGTGAGTCAGTTCATGGCGTAACGGCGAATCTTCCACGCAGTCCTCAAACAAGAATGCATCGCGGCAGGTACTGAGCCAGTGCAGACTAGCAGCCACGGTTACGGGACTGGTGTAACAGTGATTGCACAGCCGCGCACCGATCTCTTCTACCCGCTGGCGAATATAGGCGGAGTCGGTAAAGCCGTTGCGCGATAGATCGACTTGATAGACATCCAAACAACGCCCGTCGATCAGCGGTCGGAATGATTGCCGTCCACACTCTTCTTCGCCGGCAGCGATGGGCACTGGCGAACGATCGCGCAGCCAGCGGTAGCCTTCGTAGTCGTCCGGATGCAGCGGCTCTTCCAACCAACCGATGTTGTGCTGCTCGAAGGCATGCGCCCGCTGTAAAGCCGTCCGCGCGTCCCACACACAGCCCGCATCAATCAACAAGGTTGCATCGTCGCCCAGCCCGCGGCGCGCGCCGGCGACTAAGTCTCGATCAACAGCCTCGCTGCTGCCCATCGGCTCCCAGCCAAATTTCACAGCCCGATAACCGGCCTGGCGCCAGCGGCGACCTATATCCGCCGTCTCTTGTCCGTCTCGACCAAACAAGATCGAAGCGTAGGCCAGTATCTTGTCATGCTGCTTGCCGCCCAGCAGTCGATGAATGGGCTGACCGAAATGTTTGCCTTTCAGATCCCACAGCGCCATGTCGATGGCGGACATGGCGGTAATCATCACGCTGCGGCGACCGCAATACATCGTGCGGCGATACATCTTCTGCCACAACCGCTCGGTCTCCAGAGGATTTTCGCCAATCA
Organism: Pirellulaceae bacterium; assembly: GCA_019636385.1. Classification (NCBI taxonomy): domain Bacteria; kingdom Pseudomonadati; phylum Planctomycetota; class Planctomycetia; order Pirellulales; family Pirellulaceae; species Pirellulaceae bacterium. The sequence continues at coordinate 790,272 of JAHBXT010000004.1, forward strand.
AAATGCCGCGCAAGCCCGTGGCCACGTTGTGACTAAAAGGTGCATCAATGGCCGCTTTAACCATTTCGGGCGAGGAATCGGCTTCGCCAATGCCCTCCAGCCCGCTGTCGGTGCGGACGCGCACCAGGATCGAATCCTGACTGCTGGCCGTTTTGGCCTCGACATTCTTGATTCGCAGAATTTGACAAACAACTTCAGTAATCTTCAATTCAGTAACTCCTTGCCAACGACCACGATATGTTGCCCCTTGCGCACGGTAGCGACCCAAGCCTGAGCCAGCAGAATGCCATCGACTCCGGCGCGCATTTCAAACGGAGGCATGTCGATATGATCAAAATCGTGCAACAGCCCGACGATATCACCTCGCTGTAATCGACTACCACACTCGACCAGCGGTTCGTAATGGCCATCAAAGGGAGCGACGCCGAAACAGTCACGATCGACCATTTCCAGCTTGCGCTGTGTGCCAGCGCGATGATGGTCGATCTTTTCGATTGAGCCACGCAACTGTCCATGATGAATGGCTGCCGCCAACACGCCTTGCCGGCCATAGCGCACTCCGTCGACATTGACCGCCCTACCCCACCCCAGCTCGGTGCCAACCGTGATCTTGCCCAAGCTCTCCGCTTCACTGGGCAACAATCCAGGCGTCATATTCTGATAGACCATCAAAGCTGGGGTGCCGAACCAGCGCGCGGTCTCTTCGATCAATGCCGCTTGTTGTGGATCATCGACGTGATGATAGTTTGCGCACAAAGCGAATCGAGCGACATCCCCTCCTGAATGCAAGTCGATCACTACGTGAACTCGCGGCCAAATGTACTCTCTCACGAAGGCCGCAATGCGATGGGTAATGCCTGACAGTGCCGGCGACTGGCCAGCCCCCTCCACAAAGGCGCGATTCATATTTACGCCGTCGTCCAACTGACTCTCGCGCGTCCCTGAGCGGAATGCCGATGGGTTGAGCACCGGAATGAAAATGATGCGTCCTAAAACGTCCGGCGTTTGAATTTCTCGCAGCAGCTTCTTCAGCGCGACCGGGCCTTCGTATTCGTTGCCGTGGTTGGAACCAAAGGCGACTAATCCCTGACCGTCAGTGGCCTGCGGGCCAACCCAGACTGTCAGCGGCAACAGGTGGTCGCCCCAGATGCTATCGTGCTCGAGCGCCAGCCAATAATCGCGACGGCCCGGTGAATCCAAATCTAGTCGATCCGGTCGAACGATGGCTCGCGACATTGGCAAGATCACTTTCAATTGCTGTAACCGTCCTTAACTAAGGCGATTGATGGGCGTGGTGGGCCGGCGCAGGGACAAACCTAATTTGACTCAATCCAACCACTTCGCTCTCTGCCTACCTTAAGTTCTAGCGAACAGCTTGCGCCGCCCTGCTTGTCCCAGTCTACGAATGATGTGGATTGTTACCAATTTCAGCGAGCTGCCTACGACGCTAACGGATCGTCGCCGCACTCTGCTATGGCCGCGATCAGCGCCGCGCACATAGCGGGTCCAGACTGGGCAGTGAATGGAAATTGATTGCAATACTTTGGTGACTGATAACCGGCGTAGGATCGAGCCTGGATGTCAAATTCATCCGGCAGGTACCCGATGCGGCCATTAGCATAACAAGCCAACATCAAATTCCCAGTAGACCGCTCAGCCGCAGATCGACGAACGTTCAACGCAAAGGGCGAAAAAAACTCGGAGGCGTTAGCTGCAATGCACAAGTCTCCGATGCGGACCGCTTGAACTTCAGTGTCCAAGTACTCTGGCCGCTGCTGGTAATCTTTCAGCATTAACTCAGTCCACTCCATTTTGAAGCGGCACATGGCTCGCACCGCCTGCTGTTCGTCTCCGCCGTGACGCCGAACCATATCATCTGGTCGATTCGTCATCGCTCGGCCGAAGTCTTCGCGCCACTTGGAAAAATCTCGGTCACGCAGCCGTCGCTCGGCTTCTTGACGGTCCTGCATAATCTCGGCTTCGGTCCAGCGGCGTGTTGGCAGGCGTGCTAAACGACTGGATACCGCCACCTCCGCCCGACTGGCGTCAATGGGCCGCGCACGCTGCAGAACATCCAGCGCGGCCCGAGCGATGCGACCCGCTGGCTGACTCCAGTTCTGCGCCGTGGCCAGCTCCGGTAGAAAATTGACATCACCGCAAGCGCCCTGCAGGTACAGGGCTGTTGTGCCAGGCAGCGCTTGCTCAAGGGCGTCACACACCTGCCCCGGCAAGTCGCGGCTGACCGCCCAAGGACGCTTCTCGGTCGCGATCGTGGGATGCCCTGCGAAATTGACTAGCACCGCCAGCGGCGATCCATGGCCGCAATCAACTGCGGCCACGACCAGATGCGGATCCACGCTGCCGTGAGGACGGGTGCGATTGTAGGTCAAGTCGTGTATTTCAGCTTGCGCCGTGCGCATCGTCGCCGATTGCCGGTTGTTCCAAGCCACAATGGCTGCCGTGGCAGCTTGACGACTAGCCCAATCTTCGTAAACCGGATCGCACTGGCCGACGCCCAGCAGCCCACCCGCAGCCGGGGCGTTGTGCGAATGCGAGCAGGTCAGCATGATCGCGCTGGGCGACACCGGTATCTCGTCGGCGATTCGCTGCCGCGTCCGCTCGGTAAACACTGTATCGATGACCATCAAATCCAGCGTAATGACGATTGCTGCCTGACGACCATCGTCCACCGCCAGAGCCGTGGCGTATAACGGATCATGCACGGTCTTCCAGCGACGCTGAATGTAATATCCCCAACCTGTTAGCTCGACACCCCAAAATGGTGTCAAACCGGTGCGTGCAACGCCTGCAGTCAGCATATCTAATTGGCCTTCCGCGCGCTTCGAGTGTGACGTATTGATGGATTGGCCACGAACTGACCACAGTATACCGACTAATGCTGTGGTTATGGCATTCGATGACAACTAACAACGGGACGGCTGGCGGAACGAAGCGGAGCATTGAGGACAAGCGTCATCCCGCAGAAGCTCGGTGACATGTAATGGAGAGTAGGGTTCAGGAGGGGGCTAGTCTCGTTGTAGCAGGAAACAGAACCATCCACCGGTCAAGTCGGATGGCATACTGCCCAACAGCCAAATTTTGAGTACCCGTTAAGGTGCATGGTCCCCAAAACTATGCTATCCCCAAAACTATGCTGGCTGGATCGCTAGCGAGACTCAGCATATCGCCAGAGACCGCCTAGTGTTTCAGGAACGAGCTGTTGACGAACTTGGAACTGCTCTTGTATTCTCAATGTCAGCTCTACGCGATCTAGACTATCGAAGCCAAAGCTCTCTAAATCCGTTTCTGGCTGTTGTTCACTAGGAGTTAGCGGTCGGCCAAGCAACTCTTCGACTATCTGATTGACTTGCTGGATGGTCCGTAGCTGGATGGCTGTCAGGTCAATTGTAGGCTGGATGGCAGACTGGTAATTGCCCTGTCGCGGTCCAAACCAGCGATGATAGCGCACAAACTTGGGTGGCTGGCCACCGTCCGCGTTGTACCAGCGCTCCAGGAATTCATTCAGCGATCGACGATCGTTCAGTGGTAATTGGCTACGTTCAATTACCTGGAACTGCACGGTGACATGCCGTCGAGGTAACCAGAAAAACAAGCTTGCCAGTGTCCACAAAGCGGCGCGTTGGGCTTGTCGGGGCAAATCGGGTAGCTGACCAGTGGCGGCACAACTGAATCGGCTACCCCACAGACCGCGCGTTCGTACCAATACGATGCTGGCTGTCGGCACGCGACTGATAACTTCAAACGCCGCTGATGCCGCTCCGACGACTTCGCGATCTCCGCGCTGCAGTCGTCCGGAGGGATACAGTAGTATGCAATCGCCCGCCTGAAGTCGCTGCACAATATGCTCGATCATCTGTCGCGTCTGAAGCTGGTTCTCGCGACTGGGCAGCGTTAAATCGGGAACCTCAAACGCGTCGGTCAGCCTCATCAGCGGCCACAGCATTTTCATGCGGTAGGTGCCTGAATAGACTAGCGGGCGCAGCGGACGATAGGTATCTACTCGGGCGATGAGTAACAACGGGTCGATATAGGCTGGATGGTTGGGCAATACGAGCGTCGGACCGCGCAGCGCGCTTAATTGCTCCAGACCATCCAACTGCACACGATAGCGCAGACCAAGCAGACCGCGAATCAAAGTCCTCAGCAGTTGACGGCTCCTGGAACAAAAGAATTGATTCCATAGCGGGCTTACAATTTGGCCTGAACCAGTCCTGCCAAGTGCTCAGCCTGAATCATTACCGCAGAAGTTCAATCCTACAAACGTTCAATCCCGCAGGCTGAACCTGCGGGATTTTTTTGGAAACTCTCATCGTCCTCTGCGCGCCAAACATCGTTACATAAAACTGCCGCTACGCACGAGGCGGGGCGTACAGGCGAATTTTGAGTTGCTTGCCGGCCACGCGCGTGCGTCGCAGTAGATTGACGACATGTTCTGGCAATCCAGCGGGCAAGTCTATCGTAGTATAGGCTGGGCGAATTTCAATTGGACCAATGTCTGAACCGGCTATCCCTGCCTCGTTAGCAATGGCCCCCACGATGTTGCCCGGCTTGACGCCATCACTGCGACCGACGGCCAGTTGATAACGCTGCATGCCAGGTGCTGGTCGGCCTGAATTATTTCTGCGTCGCGGGCCGCTACGGTGATCGGGCCGATCAGAATCTTCTGAACCGCGAGGGCTGCGGAAGCGTTCGGACCGCTGCTTGCCTTCTCGGTCGGAGAAGTTTCGTGATCGCGCCCCTGGCCGGGATTCGGTTTCGGATGCGGATAAGTCCTTGAGCTGTGCGTCTTTTACAAACATCGATCTGCCGCTGCGTGTCTGACAGGCCAGCGCCGCTGCAATGATGAGCGGATCGGTACCGGTTTCCTGCGCGTATTGCGTGACCAGGGTTTGAAAGGCAGAAATATCTTGCTTGGCGATGGTGTCGGTGATATCGCTTTTAAACCGTTCAACGCGCTTGACGTTGATCTGGCGAGCCGTCGGGAAATCAACGATCTGAATGGGTTGCCGCGTTACCTTTTCGATCAGGCGCAACTTACGCTGCTGGATAGGTGTCAAAAAAATGTAAGCCACGCCAGCGCGGCCAGCGCGACCCGTGCGACCAATGCGATGCACGTAAGACTCACCGTCGTGAGGCAGGTCAAAGTTAAACACGTGGCTGATGCGCTGCACATCCAGACCACGGGCGGCCACATCGGTGGCGACCAACACGTTGAGTTGTCCCGACTTGAGTTGATCGACAGTGCGTTGGCGACGGGCTTGGGGCAAGTCGCCATTGAGAGCAGCTGCCGAGATGCCCAGCCGCCCTAAGTGTTCGGAAACGCGAACCGTGGTGTCTTTGGTCTTGGTAAACACGATTACCCCATCGGTATTCTCTAGTTCCAGCAGTCGTACCAGCAACTCCATTTTGTTGCGTTCAGGCACGAACACACAGCGCTGCTCGATCGACTCAGCGGTCAACGTCTTTTGTCGGATGGTTACCAACACCGGGTCGTTGAGATGCTTGTCGGCGATCTCGCGAATGGCGGGTGGCATCGTGGCCGAAAACAATGCCATCTGCTTGGGCTGAACTGCACTGCTCAGAATCCGCTCGACATCCTCTTGAAACCCCATGTTGAGCATCTCATCGGCTTCATCCAATACCAAGCACTGTAGTTCGTCGAGTTTCAGCGTTCCACGCTCCAAGTGATCGATGACTCGTCCTGGTGTACCAACAACGATGTCTACACCGCGACTAAGTCCTCGCAACTGCGGTTGGTAGTCAGCCCCGCCGTAAATAGTAAGCACGCGCAGCTTAGGCAAGTTGGCACCGTAAGTTTCGAAGGCTTGAGCGACCTGTTGAGCTAGCTCGCGTGTGGGGGCCAGCACGAGAACCTGCGGAAGTCGTCGGCCCTGCTGCAGGCGACTCAAAATGGGCAACGCAAATGCCGCCGTCTTGCCACTTCCGGTTTGCGACTGCGCCAGCACATCGCGACCGGCCAGCATCGTCGGAATAATCTCCGCCTGAACTGGCGTAGGTTGCAAATATCCTGACTGTTGGACAGCGAGCTGAATCTCGACTGGCAAGGCCAAGTCGCTGAATTGCTGGATGGCGACAGGAGACTGAATTGGCGTAGCTTCTTCGATGGTCGTAGACATTCGATTCTCATTCTGAGGAAAAATTTTCGGCGAACCATAATGTGGATTCGCCCGGTGGTATGTGCAGGGCGCTCGATCGAAAGTGGCGACGAATTGTTATCGGTCGCACATCACGATGGAACGATTACGCTGACGCTACTGTGAAGCGTTTGAATTCACTTCCCCTTGGCTGAAAATCCACGGGGGACTCGTGTCGCAATCCTAAGCCCGACACGTCACTCTCAAAGACGGAGTGAAAAAGGCGATGAATTGCGCTCTACTGCACTTAACCAAGAGGCTATCAACCGTTTGGTCAAGCTTGGAGCGCCTTTGTCGTTGATCTTTCCCTGACCGTTCGACACACGCTCGATTTTCATAATTTGCTCAGATTGTACTCGAAGCTCAGAACCGGCGATAGCCTTAAATTTGTTGGGTATATTGCGGTCCGCAGTATCAGACGAGTCAGAATCGACCCGTATAATGCTGTTCCCGGCGGTCACAGCCGGTTTTGGAGATCCTTGAGGTAAAGTGGGGATGGCAGTGGATTTTTTTCAGCTTGTTCGACGACGTCGAAGTGCGCGACATTTCACCTCAGAGCCAGTTCCGGCTGAAGTGATCGAGCAGGCTCTTGAAGCAGCCATTTGGGCACCGAATTCTTCCAATGTGCAGACCTGGGATTTTTTCTGGGCGCAGTCGTCAGAATCTAAGGCAGCATTGATCCCGGCATGTATGAATCAAGCCCCGGCGCGTAAGGCACAGCACCTGATCGTCGTGACCGCCAATCCCAAATTGTGGCGGCGCTCCAAACAACCCCTGGCCGAGTGGGTTCAGCGCGAAAAAGGACCACCGCCTGTTCAGCAGTATTACGGCAAGATCATCCCCGTGACTTACACCTGGGGCCTACTTAATTGCATCGGTTGGTTGAAGAAGCTCGGCGTGACCATGATTGGGCTCATCCGTCCCATCATGCGCCGCCCCTGCTTACGTGGAGAATTGGAAGAGGTGGCCATTAAGTCGGCCGCACTAGCGGCGGAGAATTTTGTGCTGGCCATTACGGCTCAAGGATACGACACCTGCATGATGGAAGGCTTTGATGAACCGCGCGTTCGCAAGATACTGGGCCTGAATCGTTTTTACCGAGTAGCCATGGTTATCGCCGTTGGCCGCGCTGGCCCAAAACCATCGTGGGGAGAACAATTTCGGTTGCCGCTGGAGATGGTGGTGCACAAGGTCTAGTCATCGCTGCCGTGGCTAGCCTGCTATTGCAACCCGCTGTGTTAGCCCGGGAAATCGTGCTGTACCGCGCCAGCGCTACAAGTTGGAATGCGACACCACAACCCACAGTAACTGACCGATTGATTAAAATACCCGCACTTGTCCGCTCAACATACTCTCTGAAGTTGGCCACATGCAACGCCAGTTCATTTCCAATCTGCAAGCTCGCGACAGCGTGGACGAAGTCTATCGTGTCGCTGACAAACAAATCCGCTCCAATCGTCAGGGGAACGACTACATCCTGCTGCAATTGCTCGATCGCACCGGCCAGATCAGTGGCCTGCGGTGGAACGCTGGGCAAAGCATCTACGAAACCTTTCACAAAGGTGATTACTTGCGCGTGCTGGGGATGGCGCAACTGCACAATGGCATATTGCAGATTATCGTCCAGGACTTCGAGCGTGTGCCGCCGGAAAAGGTGAATCGCGTCGATTTTGAAAAGTCGCAACCAGGCCAGTCACAGCAGTTGTTGCAGGCGCTGCGTGAGATATTGGAACAAACAACCAATCCACATTTATTACATTTGGTCCAGGCATATTTCGCGGACCAATCTATGATGACATTGCTGATGCGCGCGCCGGCCGGCATCAAAACGCATCACGCTTACGAAGGAGGGTTGCTGAGGCACATGTTGGATTTGATCCACGTCGCTCAGTCGGTGGCTCCACATTATCCGCAACTGGACGCCGAACTGCTGAGGGTCGGTGTGTTCTTACACGATCTGGGCAAAGTTGAGGAGCTGCGATTTGACGGCGAGTTGACCTACACCGATCCAGGACAGTTGTTGGGTCATCTAGTGCAAGGTTGTTTAGAACTGGAACGGAAAATCGCTCAAGTGGCACACGAGACCGGCCAGCCGTTTCCCGCCGAGCTGGCCTGGCGATTGCAGCACATGGTTATTAGCCACCACGGACAATTGGAACACGGCAGTCCCAAGGTTCCGATGACTTTGGAAGCCATCGTGTTAGCCTACCTGGACGACCTGGATGCCAAGATCAATCAGGCCACCGAATTGATCGAGTCCGATCGAAATACCGACAGCAATTGGACAACTTACCACCCGAATCTGGGACGAAAGCTCTTCAAACCATCGCTGCGTCGAAGCTGAATTCTTGCGGATCGTCGATTAGAATTAAGCGGTTTCTGCCATCGCATGTACCGCAGTTGTGTGTACCGGGGTTGTGGTGCGACCCCGGCAGAACAATCGAGGACTTTGGTTTGTGTTCAAATCGGATAGTTCGATGTTTCCGCCTTGCGAGCGCATGTAGGCTGCAAGTGTTGTCGCTGCTGATCGTTGTGCTATCGCTGCGCGCTTCGATCGTTATCGCTCAGCAATCCGCCACTGAGCCTCAACAAGCGGACCTGCAACAGGCCGACTTCTTTCATAATCAGGTTGAACCGATCCTTCGCTCCAACTGTTTTTCATGCCATTCTCATGAAGCGCAAACTATGGAGGGTGGTCTGTCGCTGGATTGGAAAAGTGGGTGGGCGTCCGGGGGAACGCGTGGACCAGCCATCGTGCCTGGCAAGCCTGAAGAGAGCTGGCTGATTCGCGCGATCCAACATCAAGATGCATCGCTGGCGATGCCCGAACAAAAATTGAGCGCTGCCGACATTGAAGTGTTGGTTCGCTGGGTCCGAGATGGCGCTTGGGACGATCGTACGCTGGAACCACTCACCGATCAGCCGCTGTCGTGGTGGTCGCTTACACCACTGGTTGCTCCGCCCGTCCCACAGTCCCACGCAAGCGCTGGACCGCATCAGCATCCAATCGATGCCTTCATTGGTGCCAAGTTGCAAGAAGCGGGCCTGGTCGCCTCGCCTCGCGCCCGACCACACGATTTAATTCGCCGCCTGTACTACGACCTGATCGGGCTGCCTCCCTCGGTGGAAGAAATCGAATTATTTGCCAGCGATTCAAGTGAACGAGCGTACGCAGCGCTGGTGGATCAACTGTTAATGTCCGAACGTTACGGAGAACGTTGGGCGCGGCACTGGTTGGACACAATTCACTTTGCCGAATCACATGGTTACGAACACGATGTTGGACGCGATCATGCATGGCCTTATCGTGACTACTTGATCAACGCACTGAATCAAGACACCGTCTGGAGCAGGCTGATTCGCGAGCAATTGGCCGCTGACGCCTTTTATCCGGAGTCGACTCACCTGATTCCGGCGCTGGGATTCTTGGGTGCCGGCACATTTGATTTGAGCACTTACAGCACTGGCCCAGTAACTTTCGACTACCTGGATCGCGACGATATGGTCACCCAGACGATGGCCGCCTTTGTCAGCACCACCGCCAATTGCGCGCGATGTCACACACACAAGTTTGATCCCATTACACAGGAAGACTACTACGCTTTGCAAGCCGTTTTTTCTGGTGTTCTCAAAGGCGACATTCGTTACGACCCAGATTCCACCGTCGCCGCCCGGCGTCGGCACTGGACGGGGCTGCGCGATGCGGCGGCAGATCGTGATCCGTCGGTGTTATTGAATGAGGATTCGCAGCGCTTGGTTGAAGTGTGGCGAGAACGGCATCAAACTCCTGCTGTCTGGTCAGAACTTATCGCTACCTCCTTTGTGTCTGCCTCGGGAGCTACTCTGACGCGCACCAGCGACGGTAGCCGGGCCATTCTTGCCAGTGGGATATCACCGGACACGGATACCTACACGGTCACCGGTAGCGTTAGCCTGCCGCGCGTTTCCGCGATGCGCCTGGAGGTCTTGCCGCACGAGTCGTTGCCGATGATGGGTCCGGGACGCTGTGCAAATGGGAATTTGCATTTATCGGAAGTAACCGTGACGCTGTTTGAGCAAGGTAGTAGCCAAGGCAAGCTGCTGAAGATCGCACGCGCCACCGCTGACTTCAACCAGTCCGACTGGAATATTTCTCATGCCATCGATGGCGATGTGAAGACCGCTTGGGGCATTCACCCCGAAGTCGGCCAGCCACATTACGCCGTGTTTGAGTTCTCTGAACCCACAGAGTTGCCTGCCGGTTCACAATTGACTGTTTCATTACGGCAATTGCACGGGGGCTCGCATCTGCTGGGTTTCTTTGGCTTGTCATTTACTCAAGCACCCACGTCTGCAGTAGCCGCCCTGCCCCGCGACGTGTCCGGCATTCTGAAGCTGCCCGCCGACCAGCTCAACGACGGACAGAGACTGAAGCTGGCCGCGCATGCAGTGACCGAGGAAGCGGATGTTCAGTTGTCGCGTTTGCCCGAGCTAGCACGAGTCTACGCTGTGGGCACAGTGGTGGAGATTCCAGCAGGCAACGGCAACTACACTTCAGCGTCTCTAACTGCACCGAAGACGGTTCACCTACTGAGACGCGGCGACATCGACAAACCGGCTCAGGCGGTCGCACCAGGCGCGTTATCGATTTTGCAGCATGTGCCGGCCCGGTTTACAGAATCCGAATCAGCGGCCAGCGAATCGACACGCCGGGCGGCGTTGGCCGAGTGGATTGCGCATCCCCAAAATCCGCTCACCTGGCGCAGCGTGGTGAATCGCACCTGGCATTATCACTTTGGACGAGGGTTGAGTGATACGCCCAGCGATCTGGGGCGGATGGGAGGATTGCCGTCCCATCCCGAGCTGCTAGATTGGCTGGCCGTGTGGTTTCGCGACCAGGCTGGCGGGTCACTCAAGGCGCTGCATCGACTGATCGTGACCAGCCAAACCTACCAGCAGTCTTCGGCGCAGCGCGTTGAGGCCGCGCGGCTGGATGCTGACAACCGCTTGCTGTGGCGACAGAATCGTCAGCGTTTGGATGCTGACTCTTTTCGCGACTGGGTGCTGTCTGCATCGGGCAAACTAGATCTGAGCATGGGGGGGCCGTCGAACCAACATTTCTTACAGTCTCCAGGACCGCAGGCCACACCCAAACTCGATTATGCGCGATACGACTGGAACAGTCCGGGCTCCAATCGCCGCAGTATCTACCGGTACGTGTGGCGGGGCATTCCCGATCCGCTGCTGGCCGCTTTGGATTTTCCCGACCTCGGTTTATTGTCACCCACGCGCAGCGTATCCGCCTCGCCGCTACAAGCTTTAACGCTGATGAATCATCCTTTCGTATTGCACTTCAGCCAAGCCCTGTCAGATGAGATCCGCTCGCAATCGCACGACAACGACGCGTTAGTAACTGGCCAGCAAGTTCGTCAGGTCGTGCGTTATATCTACGGTCGTGAGCCGCATGATTCAGAAGCCGCGTACATGGTCGCTTACGCTCGCCGACACGGATTAGCTGGACTGTGCCGGCTGTTATTTAACTCCAATGAATTCTTGTTCATTCTCTGAGTCACAAATGAATCGACCGCGTCACAGCCAATCCGCTCATGGGTCACAAGAGAGACTGGGTTCGCGCCGACAATTGTTGATGGGTGGCGGAGGCTTTGCCTGCCTGGCGCTGTCGGATCTGCTCGATCGGCAGTTGCGTGCCGAATCGTCGGTGGGCGATACTCGCCGTAGCACTGGAGCCAGCCACCATCAGCCTAAGGTCAAACGAGTCATCCAATTGTTCATGACCGGCGGTGCCAGTCCGATGGATACGTTTGACTACAAGCCTGAGCTGGATCGACTGCATGGCCAAATGCTTGGTCCCAAACAGAAGCCAGAAGGTTTTACAGCGCCGGCCGGTGCGATCATGAAAAGTCCCTTCAAATTTCAGCAGCATGGACAATCGGGGCGCTGGGTCAGCAGCGTCTTTCCCGAACAGGCCCAGCTGGTGGACGAAATGGCTTTCTTGATGGCCATGACGACTAAGACCAACGTGCATGGTCCGGGTACTTACATGATGAATAGTGGCTTTCTGCTGCCGGGATTTCCGTGTTTAGGAGCCTGGGTGTCCTATGCCTTGGGGAATCTGACAGACAATTTGCCGACGTTTGTGGTGCTACCCGATGCGCGCGGTTTGCCCTACAACCAAAAGGGGTGTTTTAGCGCTGGGTTTTTGCCGAGCCTTCACGAGGGTCTGGTAATCGACGCCGGTGCCCAACCGCCCATCGCCGATCTGTTTGCCGACCGTTCACGCTACTCGTATGCCACGGCTTCGGCGGATCATGACGGCATACAGCTGCTGCGACGCCTAAACGCCAATTACGGCGCTAGCACGACAGGCGACACACATTTGGATGCACGCGTAGCCAGTTATGAATTAGCGGCCAAGATGCAGTTGTCCGCACCCGAAGCCTTTGACTTGTCGCAAGAAACCGAGCTGAGTGCGCGCAACTACGGACTACACGACGCGGTCACACAGGATTTTGGTCGGCGCTGTCTGCTGGCGCGCCGGTTGATCGAGCGGGGGGTGCGGTTTGTACAGGTGTGGAGTGGCCCGCAAGGCGCAGTAAACAACTGGGATAATCACGGTAACATCCAGAACGAATTGCCACCGATGGCTGCCAGCGTCGATCGCCCGATCGCCGCACTGCTGAGAGACCTGAAAAATCGCGGATTGGACGATGACACACTCGTTGTCTGGACTACCGAGTTTGGTCGCACCCCGTTTGCGCAAGGCAGTCAGGGGCGCGACCACAACGGTGGTAGCTTTGTCACTTGGCTCTGGGGCGCCGGCATTCGCCCCGGCGTGGCTCACGGAGCCAGCGACGACTGGGGCTATCAAGCTGTCGAAAACAAAACCTGGTGTCACGATCTGCATGCCACCATTTTGTACCTGTTGGGCATCGATCATTTACAACTGACCGTACGTCATAACGGCATCGATCGCCGCCTGACCGATGTGCATGGTCATGTCATCCAACAGGTGCTGAGTTAGCAGGCTGCAATCCAGATAATGAGTGGCTGATGCCTGCGTACGATAGTGGAATCAGATCGCTTGATCCTGAGTACCCCTGTGGCTCGATTGAAAGACTGGAGCGTGTGGGACTGGTGCAAAACTAGTGGCAATACCAAACTTGAGAAGCGGGTTACTGACGATGCGTAGAACTTTGCTTGTGGCCGGTATCAAGTGTGTGCACTTGATTCACGGCGCCTTCATCTTCTTGGTGGTAGCCGCGCCTCGGAGCGCTCAGGCCAGTGACGGTGAAACCCGTCGCCCCCACGTACTGTTTATCGCCGTCGATGATCTGAACGATTGGTGCGGGCCGCTGGGTGGTCATGCGCTGGTCAAGACGCCTAATCTGGATCGCTTGGCCAGGCGCGGCACAACGTTCACCAACGCACATTGCAATTCGCCCTTGTGCAATTCATCGCGTGCCAGCCTGCTGTTTGGTCTCAGACCTACCACAACTGGCATTTATGGATTGTCTCCTTCTCCGCGAGCACTTCCGGAATTTGCCGAACTACCGACGCTGCCACAGTATTTTGGAACGCACGGCTACACCACCTATGGTGTGGGCAAAATATTTCACAGCGGCGTCAGCGCAGGGCCGCTACCTGGAAATGCGCGATCGGCTGGTACTCCGCAGCCCGATTTCATGATTACCGGCTCGGCAGGTGGCATTGGCGCGCGTCCGCCGTCCAAGCTGGTTGGGCCTACCCCCATGGGCAACAATCCCTTGATGGATTGGGGCGTATTCGCACATGAGGACAAGGATAAAGGTGATTACCAAGTCGCCAGTTGGGCCGTCGAACGTATTCTAAAGGCTCCCAAGGACCGACCGCTGCTCTTCTCTGCGGGATTTTTTCTGCCGCATGTACCGTGTTATGCTACACAGCCATGGTTTGATTTATATCCCAACGATCAGTCCGTTCTGCCTGAGGTGTTCAGTAGCGATCGCGATGATACGCCACGATTCTCCTGGTACACGCACTGGCATTTGCCAGAACCGCGTTTGAAATGGCTGCAAGAGCGTGACCAGTGGATTAATTTGGTACGCAGTTATCTGGCCTGCGTCAGCTTTGTTGACGCGCAAATTGGCCGCGTATTGGATGCGCTGGAGCAAGCCGGTCTTGCCGATCGAACGATCGTCGTCCTGTGGAGCGATCATGGCTGGCATCTGGGCGAAAAGGGAATCACCGGTAAAAATTCTTTGTGGGATCGCAGCACGCGTGTGCCGCTGATTTTCGCTGGCCCAGGAATCACGGCTGGGGCTCGCTGCGACCAACCGGTGGAACTACTAGACGTCTATCCTTCGTTGGTCGAGCTATGTGGGCTGACCGCCCGACAAGACTTGGAAGGTTTGAGTCTGGTTGACCAACTGCGCGATCCGCATGCTGTCCGCACGCGCCCGGCTATCACTTCACACAACCAAGGCAATCACGGTATTCGTAGCCAGCATTACCGCTTGATTCGCTATGCTGATGGCAGCGAAGAATTCTACGACTATCGCACCGATCCACGCGAGTGGCATAACGTGGTGGGGCAATCTCAATATGCCGAGCTGATCGCTCAACATCGTAGGTGGCTTCCGACCATCGATCGTCCTCCTGCTTCCGGCAGCGCTCACCGCATTTTGACCTATGATGCCGATTCAGATACGGCAGTCTGGGAGGGCGCTGCGATCTCTCGAGCGGATCCAATTCCTGAATAAAGCCAGCCTAAACTAGAACTGATCGCACTCCGGCTGCCACGCTCGCCAGAGGTGGATACTACTGGAATCGCCGGTGCAAATCCACGGTTCAGGCGACCGTGGCTACGGAAAGATGCATTCACCCAAAACGTTCTATGCAACGCCTACGCTGGCGGTTAAGGCTGCTTGTACGGCTTACGCTGCCCGGCGAACTAGATCACCGATTGCGTGTCGAACAGGTGTTGGCTGTTGCAGTTGTTGCCAACGGTCGCTGGCAGACTTAATGCGCTGCTGTATATGAAGATTTGCATCGGCCGACAGTGTACCTCTGGCCCAGGCGAGTGAACCTGAGAAGTTCCCTGTCAAGCAACCGCGCAGGAAGTCTACAGCAGCAGCGCCGGCTCCTGAGGCTTGTAGCCCGTAAGCGACCGCAAGTTCTGCCAGCTGCTTGATGTTCGCAGCTGTTCGCTTACTGGTCGCCTGCGATTGTTTCACACAATCGCCTTCGAGCAACTGACTAGGAATCCCCAGTCGGTTCATCAGTAGCGCCAATTCGACATCCGCATTGGCCCACTGGACCGATTCGTTCCAACCGCCGACAGCCAGCAGCATCCGGCGCAAATAGAAGCCGCACGTCAGCTCGGGCCCACAGGTTAGTCCCACGTGTCGTTGCCGATAATCTCCTGAACGCAACACACTGCCACTGTTAACCGCGTCCATTCGCAATCCGTAGCTACACTGAGTCGCGGTGGTGGCAATGCCGACGGCCAAACTAGCCGGTTCATTGGCAGAATTTGACTTGCTGGTCAGACGCTGGCAGGCTTGTTCGGCCCAATCATCAGACTGAACCGTGACACCACCGCTCAGCACGCAAATTATCGGCGAGCGAGCTACCGCTAGACCAGCGTTTAACAGCGCAACGGGATTGTCAGCTTCCTCATGCAACAACAGCAGTTCATCACCCAGTTGATACGGGTCAGAGTAGCTGCCGTCATGGACCAGAATGATCTCGCAATCCTTGGGCCGATGTTCCAGCGCCGAAAGGATCGTATTCTCGAGATCGCTGTCGTTGTGTTGATGCGGTACAATAATCGATAGACGTAACACGGATGTTCATCCCCTGAGCTGAGGCAGCGCATCGCTAGCCGTCCTGCTTCTCTGCAGAACTGGCACAAATGGAGACATCGGCTGGTCTGCCAGCCAAAATCAATTAAAACGGCGGATGCGACAGTCAGGCAGATTAGTCAAGTTGTGAGGGCGAATTTCATAGTCCTGTAGGGATGAGTTGTTGGTAGCAAATGTGGTGTGGAATGAGCAGAATCGTCCCTCAGGCACGAGATGGGGTCAGTTCACCAGCTGACAGGCGAAGTATTTTGCTGATATTGTGTCCCGACGGGTCAAGTCATTTTTTCTTGCCGGTTGCTTCAGAGCTCCGTTGGATTTGATTCCTCCCTTCGGAGGTGTGTATTACCACCAGGGCTCGGCATAGGAATTGTCTGCCCTCCTGACCCAAAAAGCTTCACGTCTAAACGCGTTAGCGACGGACTACTACTCATCCCTCGATTACGCTTGGGTATGTGATGGTGAGAGCCTACTGTCGTTGCTCAATTGCTAGCAAACAACCGGTGGCAGCAGCTATTTCATCGAGCCGATCTGGCGGGAGTTCACCGAGCAGCGGTTGCACCGGACCTGTGTCGGAGATCCCGGCGCTGGTCACCGCCTGATGTAACACGGTGATTGGATGAATGCGATTGCGCAGTTCTTCAAGTTCCGCGAACTGCCTGCGAATCAGTTCGGCACCTGCGTCATCCCCCGCCTGTAACTTCCGTAACATGTTCAGCGATAATCGCGGAGCCACACACACGCAGCCGCTGGTGAAACTGACCAGGCCAAATCGGCGTAGGTGAACGATGGCCGGCTGCTCGCCCATTCCGCTGACAATCAAATTTGAGGGCACATTTTCCAAAATCTCGCTCAGGTAACCATCGTTTTCTGGATGCTCTCGTACTACAGCATACTTGATCCATGATAGCAAGCCGTCGCGATAGAGCCTGCCAAGTGTCGATGGTGACAACCAGCCATCGTGCTTCAAGTACACTACCACGGGGCGACCGACAGACTGGACAAACTGGCGAATTCCTGTTTCGATACCACGCTCGTCGCTAAGCTCTTTTTGAGGCAGGACCATGGCGGTCGGGAAATCATAATCTTTGAGAATTTCAGCCTGATCCATCATCGTGCCGTAAGCCGGTCCAACCGCCGGCACGACTAAGGTCTCTGCCGCCGCTAGTTCAACCAACATGGTTAAGAACTTGGCGTACTCGCTGGGCCGGATGTGATACAGCACTGCATTTCCACCATACAACAAGGTCGTTATGCCTGCCTGTTCCAAATAACGAATCATGCGTTGGTTTTCGGACCGACAGATTTTGCCCGCCCTGTCGCGTGCCAGCGGAGGTACGGCAATCACACTGGCTGACAATCGAGCTGCGGAAATGGGATTGGTTTGCATGACTCAGGGTACTTTGATTCTGGTTAAGACTTGTAGCTACCTGTTTTGCGACGGTGGCATCCGTTTTTATTGACCGCTCGACAAACTGACGGCTCAAGCTTCAAAAAATATCGGGTTCCTGACCAGGACTGCGACCGGACAGAAAGTCGAAATCACAGCCTTCATCGGCTTGGGTCACATGCCGCGCGAACAGCCACTGGTAGCCACGTTTAGCTGCTGCTACGGGCGCCTGCCAACGACCGAGCCGCGCGGCCAGCTCTGACTCATCGACTAACAGATTCAGTTGTCGCCGATCAACGTCCAGTTCAATGAGGTCGCCGTCGCGCACAGCGGCTAGCGGTCCGCCCAAGTGCGACTCGGGCGACACATGCAAGACACACGTACCGTAACTGGTGCCACTCATACGCGCATCGGAAATGCGCAGCATGTCGCGGACGCCGGCTCGCAGCAGTTTATCGGGTATTGGCAACATACCCCATTCCGGAAATCCAGGTGCGCCCAGTGGACCGGCTGACCGTAGCACCAGCACCGTATCAGCCGTGACCGGCAGATCCGGTTGATTGATGCGCTCCTTCATCTGTGCATAGTTATCAAATACCAAAGCTGGCCCACGATGCTTGAGCAAACGAGAATCGGCGGCTATCGGTTTGATAACGCAGCCCCGCGGTGCCAGATTACCGCGCAGCACATAAGTTCCTCCGCTAGCCGACAACGGATTGTCACGCGGGCGGATCACGTCGTTATCAATGACTTCGGCATTAGCTATCTGCTCTATCAACGTCTTGCCTGATACTGTGCGGCAACTTGTGTCGACCAGATCTGTCAGGCGACTCAACAACGCCGCTAAACCTCCGGCATTGTAAAAATCTTCCATCAGATAGCGTCCGGCGGGGCGCAAGTCGGCTAAGACCGGCACCTTGCGTGACCAGCGATCAAAATCATCCAGTGTCACCCGACAACCGGCTCGACCCGCCATAGCGATCAAGTGTACTATGGCGTTTGTCGAACCTCCGATGGCTAATTGCGTGATAATCGCGTTATTGAATGAAGCTTGAGTTAGCACACGACTGGGCCTCAGGCCTTCCCAAGCCATCTCCACAGCCCGCCGACCGCTGGCAACCGCCAAGCGACTATGCTCAGCCACGACGGCGGGTATTGAGCTGGCCATCGGCAAGGTCAGGCCGAGCGCTTCGGCCACCGAGGCCATCGTCGACGCGGTGCCCATCGTCATGCAGGTGCCGTTAGAACGGGCGATGCAATTTTCCATCTGGAACCAATCGCAGTCGGCCACTTGTCCGGCTCGCCGTTCATTCCAAAACTTCCAAGCATCCGAACCGCTGCCCAAAGTTTGATCTTTCCAGCGTGCCTTGAGCATCGGTCCGGCCGGCAGAAAGATCGCCGGTAGATCGGCGGAAAATGCGCCCATCAACAGGCCCGGCACTGTCTTGTCACATCCCCCCATCAGCACCGCCGCATCGATGGGATGGCTGCGCAGCACTTCTTCTGTTTCCAGAGCCAACAGGTTGCGATAGAGCATAGTCGTGGGCTTCATCAACATCTCGCCCAAGCTGACCACAGGAATCTCGACGGGATACCCACCCGCCTGCAGCACGCCGCGCTTGACCTCCTGCACGCGCTGCGGAAAGTGCCCATGGCAAGTATTCAGATCGCTCCACGTATTCAAAATGCCAATGATCGGGCGATCACGATAATCGTGGTCGTCCAGCCCCAACCCCTTCAGTCGCGACCGATGCCCAAAGCTGCGCAAATCATCTGGTGCAAACCACCGCGCCGATCGCAGTTGACTGGGTTCTCTCTGGTTTGGTGCTGCCATACTGAACCAACGCCTGCTTCATCTACGAATAGAATCTTGTAGTGGCGACTAAACAGGTCAGTCGCCCACCGTGGTTGATGAGGCTGAACTCAACCGATCACCGATAAACTCCATCGACAGCGTCAGGAACATGCCTACGGCAGTCAATACAATCACCAGTAGCACATTGACTGAACTTTCGCTTGGCCACAGCATTTCAAACTGCTGCTGCTTGAACGGCAGCGCTGCGGTCTCAGCGGTCGGCTGCTGAAACGGCCAAATTTTGTACAAGGAACCTAACATCAGCCCGACCAGGAACGCCATGGTCGCGTCGTGACGTTGACTGAACAACCACCGCAGTAGGCGGCTAAACGATATCAGACCTACCGCACATCCGGTCACAAAGCAGGCGATGATCTGTAACCCTTCTACGGTAAACTCACCCTTGGGCAATCCCCGCAGCAACTCCGTAATAGGGTGGTACATTCCCAGCAACAGCAAGACGAACGCCCCGCTAATCCCTGGCAAGATCATGGCGCAAATGGCGACAGTAGCCGACAAAAACGCTGTCAGTGGAGTTAGCGTGCCGTGCAAGGGACTCAGCAAACAGATTTGCCATGCGACAACAGCGCCGATCAGCAACAGGCCGACGTGCATTGGCTGCCACCGTTTCAGACGTCGAGCCACAAGATGACTGGATGCCAGGATCATGCCTGCGAATAGTGCAAACACGTAAGCTTGATGATGCGTCAACAAATGGTGCATCAACGACGCCAGGCCAATAATTCCTGTGGCAACACCGGCACCAAGTCCAGCCAAAAAACGAAAGTCGATGTGCTGTAGGGCCGCCAGCCACCGACCGCTGGTCAACAGCTTGAAAAACTGACCATCCACACGCGCTATGGCACCTACCAACCGTTCGTAGTGACCCAAAATCAGCGCTACGGTTCCACCGGACACCCCAGGAATGATGTCGGCTGCGCCCATGCACAGCCCGCGCAGCCAATTGATTGCATCATTGGCATAACCGTTATGACTATCAGGCATCGACTGAACTTCGTGAATGTGAGCGAGGTTGACTCCATCGAACTGGCTGGCCGGGGTTACCTTTAGCTAGCCGCTATCATGATTCGCATAATCATCGCGGCAAATTTTTTGTAGCTACGCTCGCCAGCGCGTGGCCCCACTAGCATAACCTGTTCGAGCCCTGCCGTGTCAGATCACTTAAAAGCTTTGATTATAGGAATTGTCGAAGGATTGACAGAATTTCTACCAGTCAGTTCCACGGCCCATATCCGCATTTGCCAAGAGCTGCTGAACATATCGCTGGAAGACAGCTACTGGAAGATGTTCGCGATCGTAATCCAGCTTGGCGCTGTTCTGGCGGTAGTGGTCTATTTTCGTTATCGCATTCTGGATTTTCTGCGGCACTTTCCGGGCGGACGATCTGGACAGCGCAAATGGTGGAATCATCCGCTGTCTTTGGTGACACTCAGTTTTGTCGTCACAGCCATTCCTTGCTTCCTGTTGGATAAGTACATCGGCGATAATTTGGAGAACTTCCACGTCATCGGAGCGGCTCTGATCATTGGTGGCGTTTTGATGTTGTGGATCGATCGCACCTTCAGCCAGCGTGCCACCACGCATCACATGGACGATATTACCGTCCCTCAAGCGCTGGTCATTGGTTGCACGCAGATTTTAGCGGCGGCCTTTCCGGGCGTCAGCCGTAGCATGTCCACGATTGCCGGCGGACAGGTGATGGGGCTCTCACGCCCCGCAGCACTTGAATTCAGCTTCTTCTTATCGCTACCAGTCATGCTGGCCGCGACCGGTTTCAAACTGCTGCAATTTGTACTCAAGAGCATCACGACTATCACGACGGACCAGTGGCTGATTCTGGGCAACGGTTTTGTAGTCAGTTTCTTGGTGGGCTGGGCGGTAATTGCCTGGTTCATGTCATGGGTCAATCGCCACGGCTTTGCGCCCTTTGCCGTTTACCGATTGGTTATCGGTTCAGCGGTGCTGCTGTGGCTGGCTTGACCGTCACGATCACGCATTTGAAGGCCGGTGTCTTGGATTGCGGATCGAGAGTGCGGGGCACCAACACATTGGCTTCCGGGTAGTACATCAGCGCATTGCCGGGACGAATGTCGTCATAGGACCGCGCCAGGTAGCCAGCGATTCGGCCCACGCTGCTGGTGATCTCGACAGGTTGGTCCGGCTGCAGATTCAGCCGCCGCAGGTCGTCGGGATGAATCAAGATCAGATCTCGGCGCTCTTGACCGCGATACAAATCTTCCTCTTCGTACACGACGGTGTTGAACTGACCTTCGCTGCGCACCGTCATCAAGCGCAGTTGATCGACACCGATGGCGGCCAGTTCGGGGATGGGATGCGAATGAAAAATTGCTCTTCCGTCTGGGGTCGAAAAACGCGGTTGATGTAAAATCCGACCGGTAATCTGAAATTCTTGCTTGGTCTGCCCGATCGACCCGATGGCTTGGTAGCCAGGCACAACCTGTCCGATCCACTGCCGAATCGTGTCGGACTGCTGCATGTCGGTCCACTGGATCGCCGCACTATCTCCCACCAGTCGCTGACCCAACTCGGCCACTACCTGAATTTCGCTGCGCGGTCCGGGATAGCGCACTGGTCCACCATCGCTCAGACGCACAAAGTTGAACATCGACTCTTGCGTAGTCGGCTGCGGCTCTTCATCGCGCGGCAGCACGGGCAGAATCAACGTCTGATCCGCCAAGGCATGTACATGGCCCGTGTTGAGTGTCGTGCTGAGCGTAGCCAGCAATCGCAATTGCCCCAGCGCCTGCTTGGCATAAGCAGCGTCTGGGTTCGATCCGTACAGATTGCCGCCTAAGCAAATGGCCGCCTGCGTTTGACCTGAGTGAGCGGCCTCCATGCAGGCCATCGTGTCCATGCCTGGCGAGGTGGGCAACGGCAATTGATAGTGCTGCTGGAGATTATTGAAGATTGCGTCTTTCAACTTGGGAGTGACGCCGACAGATCCCATTCCTTGAACGTTGGAGTGACCGCGAATAGGCATCAGCCCAGCACCAGACCGCCCTACCATGCCGCGCAGCAACGCCAGATTGACAATGGCCTCGACGTTTTCGACTCCATGCACATGGTGCGTAATGCCCATCGTCCAGCCAAAGATAGCGGCGCGGGACTGCGCGTACAATTCGGCAATTCGACGCATTTCTGCCTGCGTTACTCCACTGCGCTGCTCCAAGTCACTCCAGCGCAGCCCTTGTAAGTGCTGCACAAAATTCGCACCTCCGCTGGTGTGATTGGCGATGAACGCCTCGTCGGCAGCTCCACACTGGACAACGGCCTTAGCAATGCCGGTCAGCAGCGCTAAATCACCTCCAATGTGTGGTTGACAATAGTGGCTGGCAATGGACGATCCGAACAACATGCTCCGCACATCGCTGGGAATACGGAATTTGACCATACCCAGCTCACGCACCGGATTGATCAAAATCACTTGACCGCCACGGCGACGCAAATGCGTTAGTGACGTCAACAGACGCGGATGATTGCTGGCCGGATTACCTCCGATGATAAACGCCAGATCACAGTGCTCGATATCCTCTAGCGTAACTGTGGCTGTGCCGGTACCCAAAGCCTTGTTCAGTCCAACGCCACTGGCCTGATGGCAATAGTAGCTGCAGTTATTGACGTTGTTCGTGCCGTACAGTCGCGCTACCAACTGCAACAAGAACCCGGCCTCATTGCTGCTGCGGCCGCTGAAGTACCAGAATGTTTGGTCAGGAGCCAGCGATTTCAGGGCATCCTCAATTCGCTGCATGGCCTCTCGCCAGGTCACCGGTCGAAAATGACTGGCACCGCGCGTATAGAGCACCGGCTGGATCAATCTGCCGGATATTTCTAATTGTCGGGACGACCAGCTCTGTAATTCCGCCACGCTGTTTTGCTGCCAAAATTCGGCGGTAATGGCCGGCTGCATATCCGACGCCATGGCCTGCATCGACTTCTTACAGACCTCAGGAAAGGCACCGCGCTCATTGACCATACCGCCCTTTTGACCACCCATTCCCAAAGCGCACGTCTTGCAGGCGTTCTTGCTGCGCAGGGCTTTGTAGAATTTCCACAGTCCGCCTGCTTGGCGTGCCTTGCGGATGGAATAACCGATGGCCGCCCAGCCACCGCCGTTGCCTACCTTGCGCATAGATCGTCGTCCAATTCTCAAAATCCCGCCCCATCGCGGTGTAGCCGCTATTCTAGGCGAGTGATCCATCAGTAGCTACCGTCGCCAGACGGTGGGGTTTGTAGCTACCGTTACCAGACAGTGGATTCAGGGGGGGACATGCGGGGCAGTTGCAAAACTAGGGATAGTGTGGCCAGGAAGCCGTAAACGCGTACGCCATGGCGCATTGAACTGCGATTAGTTCTGCCCTGGGCTGATAAAATCGTAACCCGAAGCGTTAGCGAGGGAATATTGATTGCCCCTCGCTAACGCTCTCTGAACTTGCGCTCTTCGAACTTGCGCTCTTCATAATTAATGGCCAGGAAACGCACCATGAACTGGTTGTTCGTACTCGTACTCAGCCCCTGGCGGTACTCGTACTTCTACGCGAACAGTGCTTTTCGAGCACGAGCACCATTTCATTCATTGAGTACGAGCACGATTCCTGGCCAAAAAGCAATTTCAATACTAACGCTTCGGGTGGTGATAACTACCCTACGCTCGTCCATTTTGGTGATTCTCATCAGCCCAGTTCTACCCCGCGCCGGCCCACCATTTGTGCGCATCGAGTGTGCCCAGATCATCCTCGTTTAATTCTAACCTACCGCCATTTGGCACCGTTTGGCTTTGCAGTGGGGCAGTTGCCAGCTAAGATCAACGATTATGACAAAACACATCTTCGTAACCGGCGGCGTCGTTAGTTCTATCGGCAAGGGATTGACCAGCGCTTCGATCGGCATGTTGCTGGAAGCGCGTGGACTGCGCGTGCGGATGCAGAAGCTGGATCCGTATATCAATGTCGATCCGGGAACGATGAGCCCCTACCAGCACGGTGAAGTGTACGTGCTGGATGATGGTAGCGAGACCGATTTGGATTTGGGCCACTACGAGCGTTTCACGAACGCCCCGCTGACTCGCGATTCCAACTACACCACCGGGCAGATTTATTTGTCGGTGATTGAGAAGGAGCGGAAAGGCCAATTCCTGGGCAAGACCGTCCAGGTCATCCCGCACATTACCGACGAAATTAAGAGCGTCATCCGGAAAATTGGCCAGACAGACGTCGACGTCGTAATCACTGAAATTGGTGGTACCGTCGGCGACATTGAGAGCTTGCCGTTCCTAGAGGCCATTCGGCAGTATCCGTTGGCGGCCGGTCGTGAAAACTGTCTGTTTATCCATTTGACTTTGGTGCCCTATCTGAAGGCGGCTGGCGAACTGAAGACCAAGCCCACCCAACACTCGGTTGGCCAGCTTCGGCAGATCGGTATTCAGCCAGACATCTTGATCTGCCGTTGCGAACAATCGCTATCGCGCGACGAGCGCGAGAAGATTGCCCTGTTCTGTAACTTGGACCCCAAGGCGGTAATCGAAGAGCGTGACAAAGATTTTTCGATCTACGAAGTTCCGCTCAGCCTGGTCTCCAACGGTCTGGACGAATTGATTGTCAGTCGGCTGGGCCTGGCCGCCGGC
Organism: Pirellulaceae bacterium; assembly: GCA_019636385.1. Lineage (NCBI taxonomy): Bacteria > Pseudomonadati > Planctomycetota > Planctomycetia > Pirellulales > Pirellulaceae > Pirellulaceae bacterium. The sequence continues at coordinate 815,194 of JAHBXT010000004.1, forward strand.
ACGCCCAACCTGGAGCCAATCAAAGAGATTCTGCATCGGCTACGCAATCCTCAGCATGAAATCAGCATTGCCGTCGTTGGCAAGTATGCCGAGCACAAGGACGCCTACAAGTCGATCTACGAAGCGCTGGATCACGCCGGCATTCATCACCGCGCGCAAATTCGCATCGGCCGCATTCAAAGTGAAGATATTGAAAACGAAGGCGCCGAAGTGTTGCTTTCGGGCTACGACGCCATTTTGGTTCCCGGTGGCTTCGGCGAGCGTGGCATTGACGGCAAATTGTCGACGATTCGCTACGCGCGAGAAAAGGGCATCCCCTTCTTTGGCATCTGCCTGGGCATGCAGTGCGCCGTGATCGAGTACGGCAGAAACGTAATGGGCCTTGAGGCCGCACATTCCACCGAGTTCGACAAGAACAGCCCGCATCCGGTGATCTGCCTGCTGAATGAACAGCGTGAGATAACGCACTTGGGCGGCACCATGCGCTTGGGCAGTCAAACCGCCAAGCTCCTGCACGGTTCGTTGGCTTGCAACGCCTATGGTCAAGTTGAAATTGCGGAGCGGCATCGCCATCGCTATGAATTCAATAACCAGTATCGCCAGCGATTTGAAGCCCACGGCTTCCGCTTTTCCGGCACCAATCCCGATGGCAGCTTGGTAGAAATTGTCGAACTGCCCGAGCACCCCTGGTTTCTAGCCGTTCAATTCCACCCTGAATTCAAATCCAAACCCACGCAAGCCCACCCCCTGTTTGCCAGTTTCGTCCACGCTGCCATCGACCGCCGCTCCCGCCGCAACAAAGCAACCGACTCTAATCAGCTGTTGCCGATGTAAGCATCGCCGGGCCTTGCTGAGCCTTCCTCTGTTCTCAGAACGGGAATGCCGAAGCCTCTGATCAAGACTTGATTGCCTTTGTGTGCTGCCCAAAGTCTGAGTAGGCTCAACAACGATGTGATTTATTGCAAGGCAGATTGAGCTTTGGAATGGCAGAAAAGGTAGTCAGGCAGCGTCTACTTTGACTTCCGGGCGAACCAGTACTCAGCGGGTAGAGCAAGCGGCTGTTAACCGCTGGGTCGTAGATTTGAGCCCTACCGAAGGAGCTTTCGTCAAAGTTCGAACTTTGGCGACCAAAAGACTTAACGCCCGGCGTCGAGAGATCGACCGCCGGGCGTTTTTCGTTTCTACCCAGTTTTTCGCGGGTTTCCAACGCTTTTCGCGGTTCGCCAGCCCAAACCGCCGCGCGCTCTGTTTGCAGAGAGATTTCCGACTCTCGAACGCAACCTTCAAGGTTGCACCCGCCGGTGCGAAAAAACGGTCCCGAACTCTCTTACTCTCTCTTTTCGGGGGCCTCCAGAGTTAACACAGAGTTCTCGTTCGAAGTCCGGATGAAACGGATTCGAACGAACTTCCCAAGAGCTGACTGACGAACGTTAAGCCACCCGATAGAATGGGCGGTATTGGCAACCAAAATCTGCATTCCCAATTATTTGTGATGACCGAGCACGCGTTTACGAGCCACGATGAACAACTAGAACCTTCTGCACCACGAAGTGCTTACGAAACATCTTTTCGAGGATACCGGAAGGGGGCGTTCAAATGTGAGCATCAAAAGATCACGAGGGCGAGCCTTTCTCTTATGTGGATGCTCGAGTCTCACATTCGTTTTGACGGGAGCGAATAGTGTCCCCCAACAATCACAATGCTACAGACGCGGCGCTGGGATATTATTACCAAGGCATGTATGCACTGAGCCTCTTGTTGAACGCAAATGATGATGCATGCGTCAGCATCGAAACTGCAGATGATGTTACGCTGGAAGACGGTATGACACATCTACACCAGTTGAAGCATTCTCTATGTCCAACTTCTCCGCTAACAATATCAACAGATGCCTTCTGGAAGACACTAAAGGTCTGGAGCGACAATTCAAGATCCCCCAACGAAAGTTTGATACTAGCGACCTGCGCGACAATCGGAGTGGACTGCCCGCTACAAGAATTGACCTCCAAGGAAATTCCCAGATCAAAACAAGTGATTGATTTTATCTCGAATGAAGCGATACGGGTCCGAATTGCAAGAGATACAGCAAAAAAAGCTGGAAAGCCACTTCCTTACCAAAAACGAGCTCCTGGCTGCGAAGCTTGGCTTGCTCTAGAGAATGACTCGCAACAAATGTTCTTGGATCGAGTCTTGCTCGTGCCTTCGATTCCAAACGCAGCAGATATCCCAAACACCATTAGTACACAACTCCGAAGCGCAGTAAGGCCTGAAGTCCGTTCCCGACTTGTTGAACGATTGCTTGAGTGGTGGGATCGCCAAGTCGTTCTTTCGATGCTGAGAAAACGCGACCGACGGCTTTCTAAGTTGGAGCTGCAATCGCAAATAGGCAACTTGATTATCGAACATTCTGATTTTTCGTTACCCGTCGATTTTGCTCGCTTGAAGCCTGACGATCTTAAAGCCGAGATGACAGGCGTAATGGTTGAACAAATCGAATTGGTTGATGGTGGTGAGTCTCGCACGACTAGGGCTGCTATCGCTAGATGGAGGGTGCGAGTACAGCGTGAAAAGTGGCTTAATGATAATTTTGCTATTGCCACGGAGCTCGACGCGTTTGATTCGCTGTTGGTTGAACGTTGGCAAGACAGGCATGGTCCAATGCAGGATGACTGCAAAGGACGATGTGCAGAGGAATGTTCGCGTCGTGGCAGAGAGTTGCTCGACTGGTCACATCTGACAGCACACACAGAAAGCATATCGATCCGACCGATGTTTTCGCATGAATTCTTGGTTCAAGGGACTTACCAACAGCTGTCGGACGAAAAACGCGTTGGCTGGCATCCAAATTACTTAGCATTGCTTAGTCTTGGCAGAAAGGAGGCTTGACCATGGCCACAAAATCAGTTGACACGTTTGCGCACACCAATCCCGCATTCTGCGCGCTTGTATTGCGTGCGTTCGTTGAGGGCTACCAAAAATCTGATGCCAGGGGCGTGCTTCTCCCACTGATGCTGCTGCCTCTTCCTGTCATACTGTCCAATGACCTAGCATCTACCTTTGACGGCACCAATAGTCGTACAGGACTCATTACATGGACTGGTCGAAACCCTGAGCTTATCCTTTCGTTGCCGTATTACGTAGACGGATCGGCCCAGCTCTCAAGGGAAGCCCTACTCTTTGCGGTGACGTACAAAGTGCTAAAACTTAACAATAACGGACGAATCGAAACCGACGAAACCGGCCTCAGGCGGAAATTACGCACGCCAGCTTCGGATTCAAAAGGGAAGGCGTTTTTGCACTCGCGAACTTTTGGGAAGTGGCTCGGCGACACTGGGTCTTTAGAAACAATATTCGCCTGCTTGGGGATCAAGTCATGACGCGGGTGCAAATCAAATCCATCTATTTGTACAGCCATCATGGCGAACGGATATCCGTCGACTTTGATCCTTCTAGTGTCAATATCTTGGTTGGTGTTTCTTACGCGGGCAAATCCTCGCTGATTGAAATAGTTGATTACTGCTTGGGTTCAACAGAGTGCCATATACCAGGAGTTGTTCGAGAGGCATCGTCTTGGGTGGGAGTACATTGGCAGAATGGAAGGTCTGAGATTCTTGTTCTGCGACGCGTCCCATCTCCCTCAAAGCAATCGAGCGAGGAAGTTTTTTTTGCAGTTGGAGCATCGATAGAAATACCTGAAAATGCCTCCCAGATAACGCCAAACACAAATCGAGATGGTGGCCTCCGGCAATTTGAGCAATGCTTGTACTTGGGTGAGGTTGATGGTGAAACGTTCACAGATCGAGAGAGTGTTCGGATTTCTCTTCGCAATGCCACTCCATACTTGTTTCAAAGCGATGACGTAATCATCAATAAAACCACACTGCTACGAGGCACGAACGATGAAAGGCGAATATCGATTGCGGACTCGCTTCCATACTTCCTGGGTGCTGTGGATGAGTCTACAGCGCAGGCAGAAGCAAAACTTAAGCAAATTAAATCACGGATCGAAAAAGAGACTAGGAAGGCGGACGCCGCTGAGCGGCTAATTGGACAAGAAAGAGATCGATCGCTTTCATTGTTGTCAGAAGCTGCTCAATTGCAAATGATCGAACCAGTCGCATCCGATGCTTCTCAGGACCAAATAACTGAGAATTTAATCACAGTATCTAACTGGACAAATTCCCCTTCAACCTATGGAGAGGAAGATCAGCTGAACGAGTTGTACCGGCAAGAGCAAGAACTTCGGCAAAAGTATGCCGTTCTTCGCCGCCAACTTAACGATGCCGATTTTGCGATAGAATCAGCCACAAACTATTCTGGCACAGTTCAACGCCAAACGTCGAAACTTGATGTTGTGAGTTTCTTCCGGCCTAACGCGCGAAGTCAATCCTGTCCCCTATGCGAGTCACAACTTTCTGAAAAGACTGCACAACTAAGTGCTATTGATTCTGCTCTTGCGCAACTCAAAAGAGAACTTGCCGATGTTGAAATAGATCGACCAAAGATTGACAAATTCGTTATGCGAACGAGCGAGGACCTGAGAAATATTGGCGAACAATTGGAGATCGTTCGCGCGAGAATTGCTGCGGTAATAAGAGAGTCCGAAGATACTGCCGACCGACTTAGCCAAGACGATCGACGACTGCGGGTATCGGGCAGGGTTAGCTACTATTTGGAAGATCGACTCAGTGCTGGAATAGCGGTTGATAGATCCGGGATTGAAAAACTCCAATCAGAATTAGAAGAATTAGTAAAGATTGCTAATCCCGAAGCAAAGGCAGAGAGGATTGATGCACTCCAGAGCCAAGTTTCGATTTATGCGAGTGCGTTGCTTAAACGGCTACCGTTCGACCCCAACTACCGGGATAGCCAAATTGCCTTCAATGTTCGCGGCTTAAGTATACGCTTTATACTCGGGCCACGATTAATGCAGATGCGGGATATTGGTGGTGATGAAAGCTATTTGAGTGGACATGTTGCTACGCTATTGGCATTGCATCGAGTTTTTGCCGAAGGCAATCGCCCTGTACCGGGCGTAATCATTTTTGATCAGTTGAGCAGGCCATTTTTTCCTGCAGATAAATTTCAGGGCGAAGTGGAAGTTAAAAACGATGATCGTTCTGACCTGAAGCAGTACTTCGACGTTCTATTCGATGAGGTGGAGCTTCAAAAATCCTTGCAAGTGATCGTCTTAGAACACGCACTATTTGCAGATGACGCTAGATACAGCTCGGCCGTTAAACGTCGCTGGAATAACGAATCTCGATTGATCCCTTCTGACTGGCCGCGTGTTACCGAATAATCTAGAGTTGAGATTAATTCAACTGTGCAACTCTATGCTTAGTTATGAGGCAGGAAATCGATCCGGCTTGTGAATTAGGCTTATTCCAGCGAATAGTTTGCCTGACCCATATACCTATTCAGTTGACTGGACCACGTTCCAATTTTCAGGCTGCAAAAATGCAATTCACATCGATCGAATTGAGTCGAAAATCGATTCTCGAATGCCTGTGGCTTTTGCAAATTGGAGAATAATGTCCTTCGCTAAAACGACAGCTTCTACAGGAGACCCATTTGTGTTCGGAATCACAACCTCCTGTTTCTTGTGAAGCACGCAGGATACATACGCGACGCTAATATAGCGGAGCACGTCGCATGCGCCGTTAGGATTGTGAAGCATTCTTCCAAGTAGCTCGATTGTATCTCGCAACCACGGTGGGTCGAGGTCTTCATTCACGACGCCTAGCTTTCGAATCAGATCGAATGTTCTCTCTTTCTCACGAAGGCCAAATGGCCCGCCGTAGAAGTAAAGGCGAGCGTGGTTTGGGATGTTTTGCAGGCCATGTGAATGTACAAACGCTGCCGCCTCAAGTAGACAATGTGCAAATCGTTCTGCTCCAACAAATGCCAAGAGCACGTCACGATCGTCTTCAGGAGAGAGGACGTGAGCAACTGACTCGAATGTTCCAACAAGCTGCATGAGCGCCCTGAATCGCTCAATGTACCAGTATGTATACGACAAAAATGAGTAGACTCGCTTCTTTTGAAGTTGTTCTTGGGACGGAGAAACGCCCTTTGTCGTCCCAACGCCCCATCGCTGAAGGGTCGTTTCAAAATCAGTGAGATCGCCGAGAGCCGCACTCGTTTCTTTCGCGCGCAGGCGCAGTTCCAGGCCGTCGAGGTGAGATGCCGGCAATGCGCACAATCCCATTTTCGGAGCGATCGCCGCGATATGAGAATCAACATTTGGTCTCAAGTAATACGCCAAATCTGCCCCAAAATAGTCCTTCACTCCTCTTAGCCAAAAAAGGCGATTTGCGTCGGACACATTCCGGCCGCTCTTGCAGTCGCCCACCACGCAGGTCCGATTGAAGAGCCGGTCAAACTTAATCCCTAATACATCAAGGTCAGTCAGAGACCGGCGTTTTAATGTGTTTCCCAGGTCTTCATAGTTGCTTAGCTCAACTTCTAATGGCGACCAGTAGCCCTCCGCGAATAGTATTCGGCGAAATTGTAGCTTTAGCGGCAAATCCTTATCCAATGTCTTAGCCATGAGTGTTCATCCCTCGCGTCAGTTTTGTCAGTTCCCGAATGATGTCAGCTCTCGTCTCCTCTGAGACAACCGGATCTGAGGTCATTCGTGGGCGAGTAGACGCTGGACCTTGATATTGAGACGGTGACAATAATGCTTTCTGAGCATCTAGATCTATAGAAACAGATGAACTGGTTCCATACTCAAGCATCTCAATTGCTATGTTGAGAGCCTTCATATTTTCGTCAGTATCATCGATACGAAAGTTCCAGCGATTTGTCGACTCCTCGAAAGGATGCCCTATAAGCTTCTCCGCTAAAAGGCCATACTGGCTCATCAAGTCTGGATGTCCGCGATTAAACTGCTTGTTGTCTCTGAGCACCTCCAGGATGCGACGTGGGTACTTTATCGCCACCCCTTGCGAGAAGCTTTGTCCATATCGGACGCACGACAAGATTGCTCGCGACTTGTCCAGAATGGTCTTTTCCTCTGGAGCAAGTCCGCCTCGTGGTGCAAAGAGGAAGCGTTGCGCTCCAGTTGCACCACTAACCGTTACTGGCATGATGACTCCAGTTTGAATCGCATCCATTAACGTCTTGTTGGAGGCGATTCGACCATCTGACATGGCTAGCCCTTGCGACTGTGACAGTGTTTCTATTGCTGCGGTAACTTCATTCGGAAACCTTTTCGCCCACTGGAGGTACGCAGACGGGTTGCCATCAACCGCTAGTGGAGAATAGGCGGTTGGGGTACCGTCAACTGTCTGAATTGCCAATAATTGTCCACACATCATCACATCGCTCATGATCGCAAATTCGTTTGAGTTCAATGAGTACTGTGATTGCAACACAGGAACAGCAACTGGTCCATGATGCAGGTGTTCAAGGGAAGCAATTCCAGCCTGTTCAAGCTCGTTCGGCCTAAGGTCTTGCCAACGCTTTCCAAGCTCGGAGTAGCCGGATCGAAATTCTGGTACCTTTACATCAATTCGCTTTACCTGCTCACCTGATTTGGTGATGCGGATGAAGTCAATCGTCTCTAGCTCACGCAAGACAGCCGGCAGCTCTATGCTGTTGATTCCAAGTGAAGCTGCTGCGTACTCGATTTGTTCGTACTGATCGATATACAGCAATCCGCGTAGGTGCATGGCAAGGCTGGAGGCTTTTCCAATGAGCAGCGTATTCTTGAACTTCACTTCTTTTGGACCAAAAGTTGTGACTACTTTCAAGCTTTCGTGAAAATCTTGCGTTCGAAGACCAATCAGAGTTGGGTCCATGGTGTTTTTCTCGCTGCACTTGGGGAGCCTGTAAGCAACATTATGACATCTACTTCTGTAATGGGGTTCACAAAAAGGAGTCGACTTTCCAGCTAGGAACAATGGTTATGACTTTTCGCCTGCACCCTAATCCGTCATTTCGAACCCGCACCGGGTATTCCTACAGATAGACGCGGCTGTTGTGGCTGCGAATGTCTGTCTTCGAGCCGCTAATTATAGCGGCGTTGAGCATGGAGGTGCGAGTTGCTCTCGTCTGTTCCCCCTTCTTCCTTGTCCGCGCCGGCTCGGCGATCGGAAATCGCTGCGATTCTGGCCGCGGGCATTGTGCGAATGAAATCGCGTATGGCGATCCTCGATTCAGAAATCGACGACGAACCAGCAGAATTGCCAACAGCTTGCCTTGAGGTTTCTTCGGAAAGCGTGCTCTCTGTGACCAACGTGGTTAACGACCAGTGAGTCCGTATTCCCGGGAGAAATCAATGCAAATCGACATCGACAAAGAGGTCGCTCTGCTCCAGCGCATGACAGTTGGGCAGTTGCGAGAGAAATTCGAAGAGACGTGGGGAGAGCCAACCAACACACGCAACAAACAGTGGCTGATCAAACGCATCGCATGGAAGATGCAGGCCAACATCGAAGGTGATATTTCACAGCGGGCTAGGCGTCGCGCCGCTGAGCTCGCTCGCGGCACCGACATCCGTACGACTGCCCCCAAAGCCATCAAGCCAGCCCCGAAGTCGACGGGCGACACCGTGACGGGTTTCGTCCAGCCAGAAGAGGACAATCGTCTCCCGCCGCCGAGATCAGAGATCGAGCGAGTCTACAAAGGCGAGAAAATCGTGGTGCTCGTTTTGGATAACGGCTTCGAATACGAGGGGGCGATCTACAAGACGCTAAGCGCTGTGGCCAAGAAGATTACGGGCCAGCACTGCAACGGATACCACTTCTTCAAGCTCAATAAAAAAGGCGGTGACAAATGAACAAAGCCAACATCAATCGCCAATTGAACTGTGCGATCTACACCCGCAAGTCCACAGACGAAGGGCTCGACAAGGAATTCAACTCGCTTGATGCCCAACGCGAATGCGCCGAAGCGTACATCAAAAGCCAAACGCAGGAAGGCTGGCATTGCGTACCCGATCGTTATGACGACGGTGGTTTCACTGGTGGCAATATGGATCGTCCGGCGCTCAAGCAATTGCTGGCGGACATCGAAGCAGGCAAGGTGAACTGCGTGGTCGTCTACAAGGTCGACCGACTAAGCCGCTCGCTGATGGACTTCGCTCGCATGCTCGAGGTCTTCGAACGCAATCAGGTTGCCTTCGTCAGCGTAACGCAGCAATTCAATACGACCAACTCGATGGGGCGGCTGATGCTCAACGTGCTGCTGTCGTTTGCCCAGTTCGAACGCGAGCTGATCTCGGAGAGAACACGCGACAAGATCGCTGCGGCACGACGCAAAGGCAAATGGTCTGGTGGCATGCCGCTGCTTGGCTACGACATCGAGCCACAAGGCGGCAAGCTTCGAATCAACGAGGTCGAGGCCAATAGAGTCAGGGCGATCTACGATCTGTACTTGGAACGCGAGTCGATCATGGCGACGATTGCCGAACTCGATAGCCGTGGCTGGAACAACAAGTCATGGAAAACGAAAAAGGGAACGCTCCGGGGCGGCTCGCCGTTTACCAAAGCGACGCTGTTTCGGCTCCTGACCAATGTCACCTACATCGGCAAGCTTGGCTACAAAGACGAAGTGAATGAAGGAGAGCATGATGCGATCATTTCTACAGAGGTCTGGCAGAAGGTCCAGTCGCTCCTTCGCCGCAACGGTCGAACTGGCGGTGTCGAAGCGAGAAACAAGTTCGGCGCGATGCTCAAAGGAATCCTGCGATGTGCTTGCTGCGACTGTTCGATGACGCCGACGCACACGACCAAGAACGGATCGAAACGCTACCGTTACTACGTTTGCATGAAGGCCCAGAAGCGCGGCTGGAAGAACTGCAAGTCCAAGTCGGTGCCGGCCGCCGAGATCGAAAAGTTTGTCGTTGACAAGATACGCCACGCTGGCCACGACGCGGCGCTCGTCGACGAGGTGGTGGAGCAAGCCAAGATCCAATCCGAACGCGAACTGGGGGCACTTGTGACCGAACGGGACGAGCTTGTGAAAGAGCTGGAGTACTGGAACGAAGCCATCCGCGTTGCCGCTCCCAAGATTAAGCCAGGCTCGCCAGATGCAACCTCCCTAGAACAGCTAGCCGACTGGCACGAAAGCCTTCGGCGCGCCGAGCATCGACATACAATCGTAAGCGCGAAGCTCACGGCGCTGCAGGCCCAAACGCTAACCCGCGAAGATGTCGTCAACGCATTGACCAGTTTCGAGCCGATCTGGGAATCGCTCACAGTCCGCGAGCAATCGCGGATTGTCCAGTTGATCGTACAGCAGATCGATTACGACGGAGCGACCGGTCGCGTGACCATCACCTTCCATCCCGATGGTATCAAGACGATCGCCATGGAGAACCGTCCTGAACTCGTGGAGGCCGTATCATGAGCAAGCCAGTAAGCGTCGACTTTCAGTTCTCAATCAAGCAACGCGGCCGTGGAGCCAAGAAGCGAATCGTCGAAGGGGCAGCCCCATCGGACGAGTCCAAGCCAGCGCTCGAACGCATACCTCGCATCTCGCGCTACATGGCTCTTGCGATACACTTCGAGGATCTAATCAGGGAAGGCGTCGTCGCCGACTATGCTGACCTTGCCCGCCTCGGGCACGTGACCAGAGCACGCGTGACTCAGATCATGAACTTGCGGCTGTTGGCTCCCGAAATTCAGGAAGAACTCCTTCTCGGCGAAAAGAATTGCGATGACCGCACGCCGATTCAGCTGAAATCACTTCAATTCATTGCGACGGTATTTAGCTGGCGAACCCAACGACAGCTGTGGAAAAATCGCGAGTGACGTCCCCAGTTCTTTTTTGGCGCTACGGCTACGCCAATTTTGTGCGACTACTGTGACGCACTTAGGCTGGCTGGTCCGTCTGGCAATATGAATGTCGTAATTTGTTCAATGAGGATTTCGGGAGCCTCAGAACCAATTGCGATGTTGGGTGGAATTAATCGATTTTGAAGTATTCGCCGTCGTCGACCTGCTTCTCGTTCGTCAATCGGGCTTTCTCCAAGCCGAATGCCATTTTTGATTCTCGAATTCGATTGCTCAACAACCTTTGCTAAAGGCGGATCGATCCAAAAAAGCTGCACCGCCTCCACAAGATAACCTGCTGAATTCAACGCAGTTGTGCATGCTGAACGAAACCCAGCATGGCTTGTCAGAAATGCGTCGAAAAGAATTGGAAGGGAATGATCCAGGTTTGGGGCAACGAACGAGTCGATAGCATGCTGGATCGCGGGTTGTACGTCGGTGTTTACAAACAATTTGTCCCAAAATGATTCGCTCCAAATTGACCGCGAATCCACTTCAGGACAAAGCATGAGTACAGCCCGTCGCCTCACTTCATCACCATTGATATGAGTGGCAAGGTTTCGGGATGAAAGCTCTTTTCCAATCCAACTTTTCCCGGCTCCGGGGATGCCTGTCAGAAACGCAACTCTTGGCATTTTGAATCTCGTTCCGAAAGTTGGTCAGTCCAGGCTGGCAAGAACCCGATCCAGCTTTCGATCAGAGAGTTCCGCGAGCCGTCGGAAAGCGTCGGGGCGGGCGATAACGCGGCGACGGATGGGTTCGGGGACCTTTTCGGCAAGCAGTAGCAACTCCTCCTCGTCCCCGCCAAGCTCCACGGCCAGCAGATGGAGCAGCTTTTCCGATGGGCTGTGGCCATCTTCGAGTTTGTGGTTCTCGATCTTCGATAGGTACGTGAAGCCGACATCCACGCGGGAAGCCAGTTCACGCAGCGAGAGCCGCTTTGCTTTCCGAAGCTCTCGCAATCTCTGTCCAAGCGTCATTTTGTTCGCCACTTGTTCGCAGTGCCCAAAAGCGGTAAATTGTTGCACTCTCTAGTCAACATACCCGAGATCGTTCTCACTGGCTAGTAGCTGGCAGGGCAAGATTTTGATTTGAAAACCAACAGGGAACATGGATGCCAACACTCAACTGGATCGGCAAAGAAGCTGTCGTTGATCATCATCGGCATATCCCTACGCGGTTGCTGGAATGCGACCCAAAGCTTTCGTTCGGAGATCCAGATGCCGAGAATCTGCTCGTTGAAGGGGACAACCTCGAAGCGCTGAAGGCTCTGTTGCCTCGTTACCGAGGACAGGTGAAGTGTATCTACATCGACCCGCCGTACAACACAGGCAACGAGAACTGGGTCTACAACGACAACGTTAACGATCCGCGAATCAAAAAGTGGCTCGGGCAGGTCGTTGGCAAGGAGGCGGAAGACTTGTGCCGCCATGACAAGTGGTTGTGCATGATGTATCCAAGGCTTGCTCTACTAAGAGATTTCTTGACGGAAGATGGCTCAATTTTCGTATCCATTGACGACAACGAAGTTCAGCACTTACGTGGGTTAATGGACGAAATCTTTGGTCAGTCAAACTTTATAGCGACCGTCATTTGGCAAAAGGTCTACTCCCCCAAGAACTCTGCAAGACATTTTTCAGACGACCACGACTACATAGTTGTCTATGCCAAGAGGAGTGAGCTTTTCGTGCCGAATCTTATTTCCCGCACAGCGGAACAAGATGCGGCATACAAAAACCCAGATGATGACCCGCGTGGTGTTTGGAAGACGAGCGACTTGTCTGCGAGGAATTTTTACGGCGAGGGTACTTATTCAATAGAATGCCCAGGAGGGCGAAAAATCGACGGTCCGCCTAGAGGTCGATATTGGTCTATCTCAAAGCCCAAGCTATTGGAGCTTGATGCAGACAACAGAATATGGTGGGGACAGAATCGAAATAGCATACCCCAGTTGAAGCGATTCTTGAGCGAAGTCAAGCAAGGGCGTGTACCGCAAACATTATGGCCATACACAGAAGTCGGTCATACTCAAGCAGCAAAGAAAGAACTCATTGCGATTTGCGATTTTGAATCCTCTGACGACGTTTTCATTACTCCCAAGCCGACTCAGTTAATCCAGCGTGTTTTAGAAATCGCTGCTGATAAAGACTCCATCATTCTTGATTCGTTTGCGGGTAGTGGGACGACAGGGCAAGCAGTTGTTGCAGCGAATAAGCTTGATGGGGGCACTCGAAGATGTGTCTTGGTTGAGGTTTTGCCACAAGTCGCAAGCCCGGTGACAAGACAAAGACTACAAAGAGTTTGCGAAGGCTACGAAGGTAGTTCAGGCGTCACCGTGGATGGCCTTGGCTCTGGATTCCGCTACTGCAAGCTTGGACGCACACTGCTTGATGAATTCGGTGACATCAATGGCGAGGTTCCCTTCACGGACCTAGCGCGTTATGTGTACTTACTAGAAACAGGCGTACCGGTACCGAAACGCCCGAAGAAAGACTGTCCGTTGCTTGGCGTCCATCAGGGGCGAGCGATTTATTTACTCTACAACGGCGTGCTAGGTGATCGTCGCCCCGCTGGAGGCAACGTGTTGACCAACAGTGTGTTGGCTGGATTGCCTCCGCATCCAGAGGGAAAAGGTAGTCGTGTCATCTTTGGTGAAGCGACGCGACTCAGCGAATCAACTCTAGCTCGAGAGAACATCGTCTTTCGGCAAATCCCCTATTCATTGCGCGAAAGCTAGGAGAACTGCCGATGTGGCGATTGCCCCTTAAGCAATACCAGACTGAATCTCTCTCGATTCTTGGAAAATACGCTGCAGCCGTGCGCGAGAAATCGCTGCTTGGTGTTCATCGACCGGAGCACGATGCGTTTGCCGAGTTCACCGAGCGAGACTATCTATCGACGCCAGGGTTCGGTGGCGTACCTTACGTTTGTTTGCGAATCCCGACCGGTGGCGGAAAGACACTTCTGGGCGCTCATGCCGTCGGAGTCGTCGGCCGAAGCTTGCTTGCAACCGACCGGCCAGCCGTTCTTTGGATCACTCCGAGCACAACCATTCGTGACCAAACGCTTCGAGGTCTGAAGAATCCCAACCATCCTTACCGCGCGGCGATTGAGGAAGAGTTGGGAGCTGCAATTGAAGTCATGACGCTCGAGGAAGCGCTGACTCGTCCGCAGTTTGTCCGTCCTGGTGGTCCTGCCATCGTAATTGTGACGACGATTCAGTCCTACAGGATTCGCGACGACCGCAGTGGCGAAGAGCTGGACGCAACTCGTCGAATCTATCGAGACAACGGCTATATGAAGGAGCCACTGGAGAATTTACCCGCGGCTGTGGTTCAAGATCTACAGAGGGATGAGTCAGGTCTAATTCAACTGTCGTTGGCGAATGCGCTGAGAGTTCGACAGCCTATTGTGGTGATGGACGAGGCACACAACGCTCGAACGCCAGTTTCCTTCGAATCTTTGATGCGATTCGGACCGTCGTTTGTCCTTGAGCTGACGGCCACACCAGAGCAAACGCACGACCCATCGCATCGCACTAATCCAAAGTATGCAAGCAATGTTCTTCACAGCGTCAGCGCCCTGGCACTCAAGAATGAGGGCATGATCAAGCTGCCTGTTGAGCTTGAGAATCGCTCTGACTGGCTCGAAGTACTTGCTGCGACCAAGCATCGCCGCGAGGAGCTTGAATTTCTCGCTGATCTTGAACATCGAGATAACGGCGTCCAGCCGATTCGACCAATCGCGCTGATTCAAGCTCAGCCTAACTCTAAAACCAAAGAGATGCACACGGTTGAGGCTGTGAAGAAGGCATTGATTGAGAAACTTGAGGTGCCTGAATCCGACGTAAAGATCTGCACAGGTAGTGTCGATGAGATCGGTGACACGGATCTCATGGCGTTGCAGTGTCCCATCCGTTACATCATTACCGTTGACAAGCTGCGCGAAGGCTGGGACTGCCCTTGGGCCTACGTGTTAGGTTCGATTGGAAATACGGCCACCGCAACGGCGGTCGAACAGTTGATCGGTCGAATTCTGCGAATGCCGAACGCTTGTCCAACGAACGTGCCAGCCCTGGATCGAGCCTATGCGTTTGTGTTGAGCGACAATGTTGTGCAGACAGCGATGCAACTACGCGATCGGATGGTTGAGACCTGTGGATTCGACGAACGCTCCGCGGCGGACGCATTGCGAGTGAAGGTGAATGCAGCTCAACAAGGACTTGGTTTCAGCCGCATCCCAATGACAGCTCCTCCAGCAACGGACAAGCTCACGCCAACCTTGGCTAATAAGATTCGATGGGAACCTGAGTCGAGCACATTGGTACTTGAGGACTTGCCTACACCCACAGAACTTCACCAGCTTCAAAACGCAGTTAATACTGAGCAAGATAAAAAGGCGATCGATGATTACTGGGAACTAGAGAAACCTGCAGGGATAACGCCCAAATTGCCAGGCCAGTTCGCAGTACCATTCATTGTCCCGCGCTTAAGCGTAAAGACTGATGACCGCCGACGATTGCTTGAGCCTATCGAGCTCGACCAATTTGACTGGGATCTCAATAAGTGTGACGTCTCCATCCCGGAAAGTGAATTCGCATCCGACATCAAGATCGGTAACTCTGCCACCATCGACATTGAATCTCGCGGTGGAAATGAAGCCGGACTGGTCTCGCGAGTTGGTAGCGAAGTACGGCTCCGTCAGCTTGAGCTCATTCGTGAGGACGATGATTGGTCCGAAGTGAACCTGGTTCGCTGGATTGACCGCGAGATTCACAGAGGCGATTCGCTGCAGGGACTGCTACTCCGTTTCAGCCAACCTTGGCTCTTGCGAGTCATCCAGGCACTGGTCCAGAAACGCGGTATTCCGCTATCGATGCTGGTGCGACGACGCCACGAATTAGCCGAAGTGATTCGTGTCAAAATCACAGACCATGGTCGCATACAGTTACGCAAGGCGACCGAGATGCTGATCAAGGATGACCCGGAGTCAATCACAACGGACAGAGACTTCGCCGTTCATGTGGAAGAGTTTCGCTACAACCCAACACGCGAATACTCCGGCGGCCACAAGTTCAAGAAGCATGCCTTTGACCTGATCGGCGACATGAACAAGAAGGAGCTCGAGACGGCGACGATCATCGACTCGCATCCAAACGTGAAACGCTGGCTTCGTAACCTCGATCACGAGTCACACGGTGGATTCTGGTTGCCGAAATCGCCCGGCAAGTTCTTTCCTGACTTCATCGTCGAATTGCTCGATGGAACCATCGTGATCGTCGAATACAAGAACGCGAAGCTGGCATCCAACCCGGATGAGCAGCACAAACGCGATATCGGTGAGCTTTGGGCGCAACGCAGCCCAGACGGCTATCGGTTCGCCTGGGTGGTTGAAGGAGATTGGGCGTGCCTTTCGAGACAACTAGAAGACTAGTGATTCAAAAACCATGCATGGCCGTTTATTTAGATAGCAAAGCAATAGAACAAAAACAATCACGGAGGGAGAACTGTAGTGGAAAAACCATATGGGACATACTCGACTCGGAACATTACCACAATCACGTAAATGGCGTGAGGTTGTTGAATTGATTGCAGTGGGAGCTAATGTCCAGCAGGTTGCAAGCTCAACCGTAAATGCTGCTGATTCCGCGTTTAATTTCGTGAAAGACGATCGCGGCTATCATCAGGCCGTTTGGGTACTCACTCAGTTGGGTTTGGCGAGCAGTCACTCAGATCCGCTGGCATATTTACGGTCGATCGGCGTTGATATACCAGCGAACACATCTCTACCGGGGATAGCAGTCGCGATTTCTGCCGCACTATCCAATCTGCCGGATACACGACATCCCCAGTCTGATCTCGCTGAGCTCGCGCATCGTGCCCTAGTCGACGCGGTGGTTCAGAGACTGGAACCAAAGCTTCAGCAACAATCTTTGTTTAATCTAGACTCCGAGCATGCCCGTCAAGCACTTTTGCAGTTTGGAAGCCAAAAGGAATTTGCAAAGCTCTCGCGTGAATTCTTTTCTCGCCTTACGCAAGAATGCATGAATTACTTTCTCAGTAAGACGCTTGCAACACAATTGGGTGAAGGGCAGCGATTCGTGACAACCAACCAAATGGCACACTTCGAGGAAGCCATGGAGAAACACTGTCGAGAATCTTCGAAGATAGTTGAACAGTTCTCGGAAGAGTGGTTCTCGAAACACCGCTTCGCCGAGAACAAAAACATCTCGCGGGAGTCCGTTGAAGGATTCGCTTCCTATTCTCTCAAGAAGATTAGAGATGAGCTAAAGGTGAGGGCCAAACGTGATGAGCAATAAGGTGGCTGTAGTTTGCGGCAACGCTAAGGTGAGCGATTTCGTTACTGCTGACTGCAATAGCGAGATTCGCCTACATCAGTATGGCCTTGAAGATGACTTTCGAGTCACCCTCGGAATCGAGGGTCTGCGTGGTTCAATGTACAAGGACGTTCCCGCTCGCCTTCACGATTTTCTCGACATCGCAACCTACGTTTACATCGCAGACCAATGCGTAGAGAGAGGTGTCAATGAAGTTGAAACTTTTGGCACCACGTGGCATCGTCGTTTCAAATTCGTGGTCCCCGTGAAGGATTGGGAGTTTTGGGATTCGGAGGCTACGAAAACAACGCTTCAGGATTGCCTTTCGTTTCTATCAGACGATACGTACGAGTTTGTTTTCACACGAGTTACTGACCGCCCTCTGTTTCAGGCATTTCTGAATAACCTGAATGATGGTGGCGAGCTTTTCGGTTCTCCTGACCAAGTGATGCTCTACTCGGGAGGACTTGATTCTCTTGCTGGAGTGATTGACGAAGCGGTGAATCAGAAGCGAAGGGTGCTTTTGGTCAACCATCGTTCGACACAGAAGATAGACAAAAAATACGCTGCATTGGCAGCACAGCTTGAGGCAAAGTGCAAGTCCAATCCTCCGCAGCACATGAGAGTTACTGTCCACAAGAAGAAGTGGATGAATGCGGAGTACACGCAGCGAGCACGCTCTTTTCTTTACGCCGCTCTTGCCGGCGTTGTTGCCAAACAGATTGGACATACATCAATTCGCTTTTACGAAAATGGAGTCATTAGCCTCAATTTACCCATTTCTGCTGAAGTGGTTGGCGGAAAAGCGACACGAACCACCCACCCTCGCGTACTACACAGTTTTTCGCAGTTGTTGTCGTTAATTACCGACACAAACTTTGTTGTAGAGAACCCTTTTGATTGGCGCACAAAAACGGAAGTTGTCGACCTCATTGTGAAGTCAGGTTGCCAAGACTTAGTCAAGCACTCCATCAGTTGTACACATACGTGGGAAATGACTAATGATCATTCTCACTGTGGGACTTGTTCGCAATGCATTGATCGACGGTTTGCGATCATTGCCGCGAAGGCAGAACAGTTCGACGAACTTTCGAACTACAAGGTTGACGTGTTCACACAGTCACGATCAACAGAGCAGAAGGTCGGAGCGGATAAGACGTTATATGCAAGCTACATCGAGCGATCAAATCAAGTCAGGAAGATTGAGACGGTAGCCCACCTTATTCGCAAGTATCCAGAGCTCACCAGAGCTATTCCGTTTATAAGAGGTGACGCTGGCGCGGTTGCTCAGCGATGTCTTGACCTTTACAAAAAGCATGCGGCGGATGTCAATTCTGTCGTAGATGAAAAGCTTGCAGAGTACAAAGTCGCAATTCGAGAGCGAACCATCGCGGTAGACTCAATGCTTAGGATCGTATACGAGTCCAATCTTCCAACCTCGTTTTCACTCAACAACAATGATGGTGGAAAACTGGCTCCCTACTCATTCCGAAAGCAGGGATATTCTTGGCGGTTTCGTTTTGCCGATGGTGAGGATGTCCATTTGTTACCAGCTGTAGGGGCTAATTACCTACATCAATTGCTCCTATCTCCGGGAACGCCTCGTTCGATTATCGAGATTGTTTGTGGAGTATGTTTGTCCGAGTGTGGCGAGTACTTTGAGGCGAAAGAGGCTATGGATTCTGGACTCAGTCTCGGGCCGAATCCTTTATTCAAAGCCGTTGACAAGGTTTCTGACTGGACGGCGCTTGGCGAGTATAACCGACAATTGATCGATCTGCGTGATGACCAAGAAAGGGCTCGCGAAGAAAACGACTCTGTAAAGTTGCAACAGTGCGAGGACGACATTGTTTTCATCGCAGGAAAAATCAGGGAAGCTATGGGAGTGGGTGGCAAGTTGAAGTCTGTAGCAGACAAACGCAAAAATGTCCGAGATGCGTTTCGAAACAACATCAACAGGTTTATCGAGAAGCAAATTGAGCCATCCAGTCCATCCTGCGCTTCGCACCTTAGAGCGAGCTTGCAGTTTGGCATGATGAGCGTTTATCAACCTGTTGACCCGATAGATTGGGACCTGAGGCCATTCGGTTCGAGCGATTAATTTTCCCTTTTTTCGAAGGCTACTCGAAAAGTAGCTTCTGCTACTCGGTTTGTCGCCCCAACAACTCCTGAGCGGTGTCCCAATTTGCGCAATCGTTTGTTGTGCAGGGCCCGTAACTCGCTTTCTCACGGGAGTTTAGGTCAATGGTTAAGAGGTTTATTCACTTGTCGCTTGCTCGGCAAAGGCTAATTCGACTTCTGCAAAACACGAACTTTGGCAAGATCGAGTCACTCGCCTTTGAGGGGGGGGAGCCTGTTTTAGAGAAGTCAGTTCGCCGACAGAGAGAGGTCAAGTTTGGCTCGGAAAATGGTTCGCGAGCCGAGGATTGTTTGGCTGATTTTGAACTTAAGCAACAGGTTCTTGAACTGTTCGACTTCTTTGATGAAAAGCGCGACGGGGTCATCGAACTACTCGAAGTGCGGAATGGGCTTCCATTCCGGATGGTGATCGTGGAATGCGCGTGCTGCTAGTAATGAGCAGCTAACACTCAATTCAACATAATCTGTTTCCTGACATTTAGCTGGCCGCAAAGCGGAGGCAATTGTGGGCGACGCCGAACATGGCTCGACTCGCATTGCTGCCGCTTTTTTCGTTTTGCTGCATTGCATTGACCGCTCGTCGTTGTCCCACGCCAAGCTCCGAGCCAGTAAGGAGTTTTTGTAATGGCTGAATTTTTTGATTTTCACAATGACGTGTTTGTCCTAGCGGTGATTCGACGTCGTGTCCTGCTTTTGGCTAGGGCGCCAGTTTTTAACGAAAGCGAGGTTGATGATCTAGTTCAAGAAATCCATTTACGACTAATGCGGAGCATTCAGTCCTATGATCCAGCGATAGGCCATCCTTATCCGTTCCTATGTACCGCGATCCAACGTATCGCCTCAAAGATCTTTCGGGAAAGGTCGACGGTCAAGCGGCACACGAGCGGCAGGTGCAGTTTGAGCGAGGTTGTCCGCGGCGCTGACGGTGAATCCTGCGAGCTTTACCAGCTTCTGCGGCAGGAAGACCAGGACCGAAGGCTATGTCGAAAGACAGCTCGAAGTGATGAAGAGCGAGCCAGTATTCGAATGGATTTGTCATCAGCAATCCAGAAGCTGCCACCGGTTTGCCAAGAGATTGTTCGCCGGCTCAGAACGCAAAATGTGTCTGAAATTTCGCGGGAAATGGGAATCCCGAGAACGACGATCAACGATTGGCTGCGTCAGATCCGTCAGCAGTTTGATGACGCCGGGCTCAGAGCGTATCTCGAGGAATAGTCGAATTCCCGAGCGAAACTTTCTGGAGGCGGAATTGCCGGACGGTAGTTTTGGCTTTTCCAAAAAATTCTTCCCGGCTGTGACCTAACGTGTCACAGCCATCGGGATGATAGCATTCGCGATTGGCAGCGGCTTGGCCTGGATGGAATCACATAGGACAACGGTCATGGACTGGCGGATGGGATGCCCACGCTAGGAGTTTGCACGGTGGAAGCCGTAGGCCAGCCCCTGCCAATCGCACTTTTGTGCGTCAGTCGTTTGGATCGCTTGACGTTTTAATCAATGAAGGATTGGTATGGCTAATTGATTTTCAAGGTTTGCAACATGACCGCAGTTCGAATTTCGCGCCTGTCGCGCCCCGGTGTTTTGGAATCGATCGATCCCGAGCGATTGTTCGCTCTTCTCCACCCCTATGCCGATTTCTTTGCAAATCGGGCTGTCCCGATCGAAGCCCCAGGCTCGATCGATTGCCAAGCGGTCATACGCGAGATAGCCAAAGCCGATCGTGAAACGCCGGCAGACTTGCTGGACGCGATCTCTTTGATTGACGAACTAGCCAACACGGTTGCTGTCGACCTGTTGCTCGACCGAGTTCCAGCCGAAACCCTTGGAATCGCTCCTGGAGGAAAGCATTCTTCGGCCGACATCGTCACGGCGGCGTGGCTGTCGAATCGCGAGAAGCTGGTCCAGACCCATGCGTTGTCTCGGATCAAGCGAGTTCGCTCGTACGACTATTTTCAAGCGAGCCAGACCACTGCTCCGAAGTTCGTGACGCCCGCAGAGGAGACGCTTCAGCAACTGGAACGAGACATCGATTCCTGGCATGTGGAGCGATTCCGCGCTCAGGGAACGAAGGTTGAAGTCTTCGAGAATCACGAGGAGGTCGAATTCTCCATCATGCACGGAAGCCTCTTTCGACGACAGACGGTTGTAGAAAATGGTCGGTTCGGATTTCAGTCGTTCTGGCCAGTGCAGAGCGCCTCAGCCATCTACAACCGTGAGTTTGGAGAGTTACGGGTCAATGCCAAGACAGCGAGGGAAAAAGCCCTGTATTGCCGTCTTCTGGGCAAGCATATGTTCGGCAATGAGAACCTGTTTCCGACTGGCGTGAAGTACACGCTCGATCCTCTTCGCGAGTTCGAGTTTGATGCACTGGTACCTGGCGATATTGAGGGCGTCCGCGATGTTCGAATGATCGAGCTTTGGCTTGGTGACCCCGATGATCGCTACGGCGTGATAACCATTCGAAAAGGCGACGACCTGCTTGAGTGGGCACAGGCGAAAAACAAGAATATTCGCATCGAGAGGCGTTTGATCTCCGCAACGTTCAAGATGGAGCTTGAGGGACGCAAGACCGAATTGGCGATCACAGTTCGTCCTCCTAATGTTGCCATCTACAGTCGTGGTCGAGTGTCGTCGACCATCGAAGCTTGGCTTACCCAGCGCGGCTTCATCATCTCGAAGCAAGTACCAAGAAGGACTCGCCATGAGCCAGCCCTGGCAAGCACTTGAGCAACTAAACGATGTGGCGACCTCGCATTTGAGCTGGCGGCTGATGCTCGGCGACGCATTTGATGAGCACTGTAATCTCCTCGTGCCGATCAAAGACCGCGCTGCGGCGCTGCCTGTTCCAGGTCGTCCTTACGAGTGGCTGGAAATCGTCGAGGTCGAGGATGGTGTCTTCGAAGGCTACAACGAGAAGACCGAGGAGTACGTTCCGGTCGATCGACGCGACATCGTTTGCTACGAGTTCAGCTTTGGCAAGCTGGCCGCAGAGCTGGCTTCGCTAGTTGGTTATGATATGGCATTCGAACGTCTCGGAGGCCCGATGTATCGATACAGGCTGGGTCACTACGGGAATCCCAATGGATCTGGCTTCTCATTGTTCCTGGCCAAAGTAAGCGATCCTCGCCGGCTTGATTGGTGCATTGATGCGTTCTTGGCAGAGTTTCAGCGACCATTCGTTTTGTTTCTCACATCCAAACGGATGTTGAGTAGTCGCAACGAGACTATGTTGGACTCGAGAGGATCTCTCGTGGTTCCGCTCGATCAATCGTTGTTGTTCAGCGATGATGGCGAGTGGTGCCTGTCCCCATGGACACGTCAGCAATTGGTTGCTTTCCGCGATCGACTGATGCCACCAGCGAAAACCGTGACTGGTCGATTCCCAACTCCAAGCGGTAGCCGCTGGAGCGATGTGGAGATGCGTTTCAGCGACACTGAGAAGATCAGCGTGGTCATCGGCGACCAGCGACAAGTGTTGACCTACTCTCAACTGGGGTTGGTTGATTCGCGAAGTGGTAAACCCAGCAAGCAGTGGGAGCTGCTTCTTAAGTTTGCTAGAGAACATGGCATGATGACCTGGCTCTCTCCTGACGCCTGCCGAAAGAATCGTAAGCAGCGAGAATTGCTTAACAAGTCGCTTCAACAGTTCTTTGACATCGAGGGCGAGCCGATCGAGCTTACCGACGATCGAAAGGGTTGGAGATGCGTCTTCAAACTGCATCCCGAGGACTGGGAGCACTCGTTCTCTTCAGCGAATCAACCAAATCGTCAACAAGACGAATGGTGAAATCGTCGCTACGCCGGCTGCCATAATCAGAACTAAACAACCGCGAGTCGTTCTGTTGTACACGCGGTTGTAGGCGGCCTTGCGGGGATTGGTTAGCCATCCCCAGCCTCTCGGCGCTTTGAGTCCCAGGCGATGGCGAATCGCTCTCTTTACGGACGTTCGCGCCGCGATTCTTTTCTTCAGCGATGGTTTGCGAAATCCGAACTTCACGCGGGTACCTCCCCCTTCTCAACTGGGAATTTTGGGAATTTCCCAAAACCCTACTCCTGGGATTTTATCAAATTTCTCACTGCGTTTAGCCCGTAAATTCCTGGGTTTCCTGTGGCGACGAATGGGAATTTTCTTCTTTCCCAGGCCGTTTTGGGAATTTTCGCCAGTAGCGGACGACAGGTCTGATTCACATCAGGAAACAGCCCGCAAACGAGCGGGCGAGCCTCACAGGCTTTAACTCTCGGACCTGTCGCCTGTGGGGCCTCAACCAGGAGGTCCGTCCGTGTCAGACAACCATTCTATCAATCTCGCCGACGACAATTTCGTTCGCAGTGTCATCAATCGTCAAGTTGGAAAGCTGATCGCCAAGTCCGACTTTACCCAGCAGGATCGTAGTGATCTGGTCCAGGAGGTCTACGTCCGAGCGACGAAGAGCCTTCGACTCTACGACCCATCGGTTGGCCATCTCTACCCGTACGTCTGCACCGTGGTGCAACGTCACCTGGCCAACGTGGTTCGCGATCGCTCGGTATCAAAGCGCGCGACCGCCGGCCGAGTCAGTCTCAGCAAGAGCGTCCGCGGTGATGACGGCGGTCAGGTCGAAATGTCCCAGACCTTACACCACCAAGATCAAGACCGACGGTTGG